>QKGY01000211.1 GCA_003250235.1 Desulfuromonadaceae bacterium | reverse complement strand
AATTTACCTTGTCGGACGATGCCGATGCCGCGCCACATCAAGAATCCTCGACGGTTAGCAGTTTGTTCCCAAATCCTAACATTGCAGAGTTGTCGAGTAAATCATTCGCTGCTTAGCGGTTGGCTGCCGGCAAGGGGCAGGACGGTTTTTATCCGCGTTCTCTCAGGAGTTCAAGAATGGCCTCGTTCCAGCCGATGGGGCCAATTTCTCGGGTTTTGCTGACCCCCGGCAAGGCGAGGACTGGATCGTGATGGCCGTCCGGCTTGCGGATCGCCACCGGGTGATCGGCTTGTTGCAGCATGGGCAGGTCGTTAGGCGCGTCACCGAGGGCAATGACCGAAATGTTGCCGAATTTTTGCCGGAACAGGTCAGTCAGCACCGCCACAGCTACGCCCTTGTTGCTGTCGCCTAGGAGATGGAAAAACGCGCCTTTGGTCAGATGCAGGCCTTTGGTTCGAATGCGTTTGGCAAGTTCGGCGACCTCGGCGGCATCCCCCGCGAAGGTGAACGGCTCGTCAAAATCCCGCACTTTGGCCATGGCGGCCTGCTCCTCGGGCAGTCCGGTCAATTCGGCGACAGCTTCGACACTCATGTCGCCGAATCCGGTTAGAGCGAATCCCTCTCGCCGCAACTCCTGAAGGGTCTGGCGTAGCAGGGGGTAGGGGGTGCCAAGATGAATGACCGTATAGCTGGATGTTTTGACGATGGCGTGACCATTGGGCAGTCTGGACTGGTCAAAATATCCCTCCGGGAGGAAGATCCCCCCGCCGTTTTCACTGATGAACGGATCACGGTTTTCAATTCGGCGTCGATAGAATTCAATTTCCATTCCGGTTTTGCTGGAGCAGAAGACGAGAGGGATATCGCGTTCGCGAAGCATACGGAGAGCCGGCAGGGCCGGCGCATAGGAATAGTCATAAGTGTCGAGAAGCGTACCGTCCAGGTCGGTAAAGACGATATTCTGCGTCAAGGGATTCTCCGTGCGAAGGGTGACGTTGGCGCGGTCAACTTGCGGCTTCGATCAAAATCACCTGGATGTCCATGACGTTGGTTCCTGTCGGTCCGGTAACCAGTAGGCCCCCGATTCGCTTGAAAAATTCATAAGAATTGTTGTCGGCGAGAAATTCTTCAGGGTCGAGGCCCAATTTTCGGGCCTTGGAGAGGGTGGCGCCGTCAGCAATCGCACCGGCCGCATCGGTCGGTCCATCAGTGCCGTCGGTGCCGGCGGAGAGGAGCGTTAGGTTGCGGCTCCCTTCGACGGCCATGGCGAAAGCCAGGGCCAGTTCCATGTTGCGGCCGCCTTTCCCCTGCCCGCAGACCGTGACCGTGGTCTCCCCGCCGGCAAGCAGGCAAAGGCGATGGTCTTTCCCACAGTCCTCCGCCGCGGCGACTGCCCGATCGGCCAAGGCTCGTCCTACCTCCCTGGCTTCGCCAGTCTGATCGTCTGCCAGGATGACAACCTGGAAGCCGAGATCCCGAGCCGCTTGCGCGGCTGCCGCGAGGGCCTGCCGGTTGCTGCCGATGATGCGATTGTCGACGTTGTGAAGAAAATGACTTCCGGCTTTCGGGGTTTCGGTGAATTCGCCTTGAGCGCCGCGCCTCAGAAGTTCGATAACTGTGATCGGTACCTGCTCAATCAGCCGGTACCGGTCCAGCACACTAAGCGCATCATTGTAGGTGCTTGGATCCGGAGCCGTAGGCCCGGAAGCAATCACGTCGAGACGGTCGCCAATGACGTCGGAGAGGATCAGGGACACCACTCTGGCCGGGAAAGCAGCTTCCGCCAAGTGCCCCCCCTTGATCCTGGAAAGATGTTTGCGAACCGTGTTCAGTTCGAATATGTCGGCACCGGCTTTGAGCAGCAGGCTGGTGGTCTGCTGTTTATCGGCCAGGGACGTGCCCTCCTGGGGCAATGTCAGCAAGGCAGAGCCACCGCCGGAAATGAGAGTGACAATCAGGTCATCGGCGCCAGCGTCACTGACAAAATGGAGAATCGTCTCGGCAGCCCGCAGGCTGTTGGCATCTGGAACCGGATGACCCGCTTCCAGGACCTGAATTCTTTTCGGCAGCGGCGATGTTGCATGCCCATATTTGGTCACAACGATGCCGCTGTCGATGATCCTCCCCAACTCCCTGTGAAGAGCCCCGGCCATAGCCGGGGCCGCCTTGCCGAAACCGACCAACAGTAACCGCCGAAAGCCGCCTTCCTGATAGAGGACTCTGATGGATTCGGAGTGCTCCCGCACAGCGGTCTCTGGTGAAGAGGCCTGCAGCCCGGCGAGAAAAATCTGCCTGCAAATTTCACTCATGTTTTTCATGGGTTAGAGTGTATCGCAGGAGGTGTAAAGGTCAATCCGAGTTGACGGGTAGGTTTCGTTTGCTAGGTTATAAAAATGCGGGAGGTTTTCCGGAGGTTGAGAAATGTCGGACTTTTATCAAACAGGTGTTGTTGCCACGTTTCATCAACTGGGCCGGCTCGATCTCGATAAAATCGAAGGGGAACTCTCCTGGTATGCCGTTGAACGTCCCATCGTCCTGGTGCTGCCGTCTCTTTACAGTGAATTGCATGGGGCGGCGCTTAAGGGGATTGTCAACTATCTGAAGGGCGTGAAATATCTCCGCGAGATCGTTGTTACGCTCGGCCCGGCTACCTCTGAAGAATTTGACCATGTCCGGCGATTTTTTTCAGTCCTCCCCCAAAAAACCACCATCCTCTGGAATTCGGGCAAGCGTGTCAGCGCCATTTATCAAGCTATTGAGAAGGAGGGGTTGCCGATTGGTGAGGAAGGCAAGGGGCGTTCGGTATGGATGGCTTACGGCTACAGCCTGTCCCGTCAGGAGTTTCACGCGATTGCTCTGCATGACTGTGATATCGTCTCTTACGACCGCAGCCTGCTGGCAAGGCTTTGCTATCCTGTCACCAATCCCAGTCTCGACTATGCTTTCTGCAAGGGCTTTTACAGTCGCGTGACCGACCGGCTTCATGGCCGAGTGACGCGGATGCTGGTCACTCCGCTGATCCGCTCCTTGATCAAGATGGTCGGGCATCACCCTCTGCTGGTTTTCTTCGACAGTTTCCGTTACCCCCTCGCCGGCGAATTTTCCATGGATATTGATCTGGCCCGGATCAATCGCATCCCCGGGGACTGGGGGTTGGAAGTTGGCGTGCTCGCCGAGGTTTACCGCAATACGGCGATTCGCAGAGTGTGTCAGGTCGATATTACCGAGAACTATGAGCATAAACATCAGGTGCTTTCCCCGGAGGATGCTTCGCGCGGATTGAACAAGATGTGTATCGATATCTGTAAATCACTTTTCCGCACCCTCGCGTCCGAAGGGGTGATTTTTTCTGACGGTTTCTTTAAAACCCTGGTGGCGACTTATGTGCGAACCGCACAGGATATGCTCAAGCGCTTCGAGGATGATGCCGCGGTCAATGGACTATTTTTTGATCGGCACGAAGAGAGCCTGTCGGTCGAGACCTTTACCAGGGGAATTCGCAGCGCCAGTGAAACTATCATGGAAGACCCTCTCGGAGTGCCTTTGATTACCAGTTGGGATCGTGTGACATCGGCGCTTCCTGGTGTGCTCAGACAGATCAAGGAAGCGGTTGAAGCAGACAACGCCTGACGCACGGCCATAGCCGACGGGACCATTCCTCAATGAGTGACGTCCTTCAAAGAGCCGAGATTCTCGACTGGATCGCCGAGGTCGGCAAAGCTGACATCCTGGTCGGAATCCCAAGTTTCAATAATGCCCGCACAATCGGTCATGTGGTGCGCGCCGTTCAGGCCGGGTTGGCCAAGTATTTTCCTGACTGCAAGGCTGTACTGGTCAACTCTGATGGCGGCTCCAGTGACGGGACCATGGATGTCGTGCGCAACACGGTTGTGGAAGATTACGATGCTCTGCTGCTGCATCATCGGGTTCGACCGATTGCCAAGTTCGCGGCGCCCTATCACGGCCTGCCTGGTAAGGGGAGCGCCTTCCGGACCTTTTTCGAGATCGCCTCGGAGCTTGAGGTCAAGGCATGTGCCGTCGTTGATTCTGACCTGCGCAGCATTACCCCGGAATGGGTTGAGCTCCTCATTAAACCGGTTCTTTCCGACCAGTTCGATTACGTGGCGCCCCTTTATCGTCGCCACAAGTATGACGGCACCATCACCAACAGTATCATCTACCCGTT
>QKGY01000402.1 GCA_003250235.1 Desulfuromonadaceae bacterium | reverse complement strand
CTCGACAAGACAGCCACGGACCTGCTGGTGTTCGGTCGCCCCGGGAAGCCCGAGTTTTCCTACGTCGACCTCAACGCCCTGGTCAAAAAGACCCTGTTTTTTGTGTCGCAGCATCCCGAGGCTCGCAATATCCACCGCCAGAAGGAGCTCACCCGAGACCTGCCGCCGGTCTGGGTGGACGAGAAGCAGATCCAGCAGGTTCTGCTCAATATCATCATCAACGCCATCCAGGCCATGAAGGCGGGAGGCTCTCTGACGGTCACCACGGCTCTGGCGATGAACGACAGCCGGCCTATGGTCCAGCTGAAAGTCATCGATACGGGCAAGGGGATCGCCGAAAGCGAACTCGACAAAATTTTCGTACCGTTTTTTACGACCAAAACCCAGGGCACGGGGCTCGGGTTGCCGATATGCAAGCAGCTGCTGGAGCAGCATCACGGCACCATCCGGGTCGAAAGCCGTCTGGGAGAAGGGTCGACGTTCATTATTGAATTGCCGGTGATCATTGGACAGACAATGAGTGTGGGAGAGGAAGATCGTGCGCAAGTATAAGATTCTGGTCGTTGACGATGAACATCTGATCCGGTGGTCTCTGGAGCAGAACCTGAAGAAACAGGGATACGAAGTGCTCACCGCCGGCTCCGGCGAAGATGCGCTCAAGATTGTCCAGGAAGAGAGCCCCGACCTGATCCTTCTGGATATCCAGCTGCCCGGAATCAACGGGCTCGAGGTGCTGGAAAGAGTCAAGGATTTTGACGACGAAATCATCGTCATCATGGTGACCGCGCTGGGGGTCCTCGAGACGGCGGTTCAGGCCATGCGCATGGGGGCTTTCGATTACGTCAACAAACCGTTCAACCTCGATGAGCTGGCCATTGTCATCAACAAGGCGCTGGAGACGGGCGATCTGAAGAAAGAGGTCGCCAACCTGCGTTCGGTCCAGTCCCACAAATTCGGGGTGACCAATATCATCGGCAACAGCCGGCACATGAAGAACGTGCTGGCCATGGTCGAGAAGATCGCCAAGAGCGACGCCAGCACCGTGCTGATCCAGGGCGAAAGCGGCACCGGCAAGGAGTTGATCGCCAAGGCCATCCATTACGAAAGTGCCCGCGCCGACAAACCCTTTATGGCGATCAACTGTGCCGCCGTGCCCGAGACTCTGCTGGAGAGCGAGCTCATGGGACATGAAAAAGGCGCGTTTACCGATGCCAAGGTGCAGAAAAAAGGGCTTTTCGAGCTGGCGGACGGTGGCACCATCTTCCTCGACGAGATCGGCGACATGGAGCCGGGGATGCAGGCCAAGCTGTTGCGCGTGCTGGAGGAGCGCTCCTTCCGCAGGATCGGCGGGACCAAGGATATCCGCGTCGATGTTCGCATCATCTCCGCCACCAACAAGGATCTGCTCAAGGCCATCGAGGATGGCAGCTTCCGTAACGATCTTTACTACCGCATCCAGGTTATTCCGATTTACCTGCCCGCTCTTCGCGAGCGCAAAGAGGATATCATCCCGCTGACGGAGCACTTCGTCGGGCATTTCAATCGGGAGTTCGGCAAGAGCGTCAAGGGGATATCCAAAATGGCCGAAAAGTTCCTGCTCGAATACAGCTGGCCGGGCAATATCCGCGAACTCAAGAACGTCATCGAGCGGGCCATTATCCTCGAAAACGACGATACCCTGCTGCTCGAGCACCTGCCGCAGGAAATTGTCGCCAAGGCCGGAGGTGCCGGAGCCGGCCCCCTCAATTTCCGCCTGCCCGCCGACGGCGTCGATATCGAGGAGGTGGAACGCGAGCTGATCCGCCAGTCCCTGGAGGTCTCGGAAGGCAACCAGTCGAAAGCCGCCAAGCTGCTTCACCTGGGCATCGACGCCTTCCGATATCGCATGAAGAAATTCGGTTTCCTATAGCTGGGAGACCAGCTGGCGCGCCGCCGTCTGAACCGGATCCCACACCGGTGAGAAGGGGGGCGCGTAGCTCAGATCGAGGTCGACGAGATCCTGTACGTGCAACCCGGCGTACAGGGCCGTCGCCAGGATATCGATCCGCTTGGCCGCTCCTTCCAGGCCGACAATCTGCCCCCCGAGCAGCTTTCCGCTTCCTTTCTCCGCCAAGAGTTTGACCGTAATCCTCCCTGCGCCAGGATAGTAGCCGGCCCGCGTGCGGCTGCGGATGGTTGCCGTCACCGCCTCCAGCCCCAGTTCGCGGATATCCGTTTCGCGAAGCCCGGTGCGGGCCACTTCGTACTTGCAGATCTTGCTTACCGCGGTCCCCAGCACGCCGGGGAAGGTGCCATAGCCGCCTGCGAGGTTGATTCCGGCCACGACTCCCTGCTTGTTGGCCACCGTGCCCAGGGCAATGTGCATCGGCTTGCCGCTCACCAGGTTCTTCGACTCCACACAATCCCCGGCCGCCCAGATCCCCTCGACGCCGGTCTGCATGCGTGGGGTGACGCGAATCGCCCCCTTGACGCCCCGTGGAATCCCGGCCTCCTCGGCCAGGTGACTATTGGGCCGGGCTCCCATGCCGAGAATGACGATGTCGGCGGGCAGGGTACGCTGGTCGGTGACGACGGCGTTGACCCGCCCCTCCGCCGCCTCGAAGCCTTGCAGGGATTCTTCCAAATAAAGGGTCACTCCCACATCCCGTAGCGCCTGAGAAACCAGGGCGCCCATGTCGGGGTCCAGAGTCTCCATGACCTCCTTTCCCCGTTGCACCAGCGATACCTTGAGCCCCTGACAGATCAGGGCTTCGGCCATCTCCAGGCCGATGTAACCGCCGCCGACCACGACAGCCGTCGCCGGTTTTTCCCGGTCGAGAAATTCCTTGATGCGGATGCCGCTCTGAAGGGTGGAGAGGCCGAATATCCCCTCGGCATGGGCATTGGCAAGCTCGGGGCAGAAGGGGACGGCTCCGGTGGCGATAAGAAGCCGGTCGTAGGATTCCCACTGCTCGACCTTGGCCTGACGATCCAGAACGCGCAGACGCCCCGCTTTGGGGTCGATTTCCAGGACTTCGTGCCCGGTGCGGGCGTCGATCGCGTATTTCTGGCGAAACTCTTCCGGCGACCGGGCGATGAGCGATTCCACCTTGTCCACCATGCCGGCGATAAAATACGGCATGCCACAGGCCGAGTACGAGGTGTGCGGAGAGCGTTCGAAGACGACGATCTCCACGTTCTGTTTTTCGCGACGGACTTTGGCGGCGGCGCTCATGCCGGCGGCATCGCCGCCGATGACTAAAAGGCGTTCTCGGGCCATAGAGGATTCCTCCTTGCTGGACGAGGTCAGGCTTCTTTTACCGCAACGACGAAGTGGTGACAGGGCAGGTTGTTGTGTGCGCGGATGTCGGTAAAGCCGGCTTTGTGTGTCTGCTCGCGGATGTGCGACTCGCTGACCCGGATATGTACCGGAGGCCCGTCAGGCGTCTGCTCGTCACGCCAATCGATAATCGCCAGTTTCCCACCGATTTTGAGAAGGCGCCAAGCTTCCCCCAGAAGGGCCGTGGGGTTCTCCAGCTCGTGGTGCAGGTTGACCATCAGGACAAGGTCGGCCTGGCCGTCAGGGAGGGGGACGGTGTTTTCCGTCATCTTCAGGGGGATGACCTTCTGCCGGCAATCGTCGGGGAGGTTCTCTTCCATCCAGCCGATCATTTCCGGGGCGATGTCGCAGGCGTAAACCTTTCCGTGCGGCATCTTGCGGCTGAAGGGAATGGCGAAAAAGCCGGTGCCGGCTCCGATGTCGATCACCGTGTCGGGAGAGGGGAGCGCCAGGGTCGTCCAGATCAGCTCAGGATTCTCCCGGTGAAGGCGTTCCGGGTTGTTGAGTTTGGCCAGTTTCTTCGGATCGAATTTGAATGCAGTCATCTGTGAGGCACCTATCGGTTAGTGGGGGAGATATGTTGGTTGAGAAAGGAGATCAGGCAGTCATTGAAGCGTTCCGGCTGTTCCATGTTGGCCATATGACCGGCGTATGGAATTCGGCAGAACGTGGCGTTCGGCAACCCTTCGGCCAGGGCCCGGGAACGTTCGATCGGGATGGCACGATCCTCCTCGGCGCCAATAACCAGGCAGGGCAGGGTGAGGCGGGACAACACAGAGCGGTAGTCGTCACGGTCTCGGATGGCCAGCAGTCCTCCGTAGAGCCCCCGAGCCGAGGTCGTCTCCATCCAGCCGCGCACCTGTCGCACCAGTTCCGGTTTTGTTTTG
>QKGY01000235.1 GCA_003250235.1 Desulfuromonadaceae bacterium | reverse complement strand
TTGAGTTCGCCGTGGGCATTGTGGCAGCTGGAGCAGTTCATCTTGCCCTCTTTCACCGGGTGGTGAGAGGGGAAGCTGGCCTTGGCCATCTGCTCCTGGTGGCAGCCGTAGCAAAGCTCGGGATCGGCTTTTTTCAGGTACGCCTTGAGGGGTTTTTCCTGGGGGTGCATGGTGTGGCAGTCGGTGCAGCTGACATCGGCGATGGCGTGCTGACCGTGGGTCCAGTCCATCAGCTTGCCGCTGCTGTGGCACAGGGTGCACATGGCTGCCGTTTCGTCGGCATCGAGCTTGGCGGGCTGGAGGATTTTGCTGGTGTCGCCGCCGCCTTCAACGTGCAGGCTCCCGGGTCCGTGGCAGGACTCGCAACCCTTCTGGGCGCCCATCAGTTCGAAGTCGGCCAGGCGGCCGTGGACATTGCCGGCCAGGGATGCCGCCTTGTCTTCATGACAGCCCGCGCAGGTCTCCTGACCGACGTAGGTGGCGCCATCGATCTTTGGCATGGTCAGAATCTTTTCCCTGATCGTTCCCGTGGCGCAGGCGCCCAGGATCAGCATCATGGGAAGGAGTCGAACCAGCCATTTGGCCTTGGTTTGTGACAACTTCCTGGTCATGTGTTCTCCTTTCATTGCTGTCCATTTACTGTGCTACCGAAATACTTCGTATGGTTCAGAGATCAAAGTAGGTGATTGTGTCCGCCTCCTTTCTTTGATTATGAGAAGTTTCAAATACAAAAAGACAACTTTGTTAATGAATAGTGTTTAATTTTTATTGATTGTGAGATTGAAATGTTTAGACCAACCCGTTTGTGCTCTTCGTTTAACGCGGTCACGCTTCTTGTAAAATACGGACGGGGGGTGTTATGGTAAAGCTAATGTTTCTAATGCCCTTATAAGAGAAAATTCTATTTTGTATTGATATATCAAGGGTTTAATATCTATATTAATTCTATGTATTAATATATGGATTCATTAATAAGCGGTTAAAATGCGGGTTTGGAGAACAATGAATGGAGACGCGTTACCTGAAAACCTTGGTCAAAGCCTGTGAGGTGGGGAGTTTTTCCCGGGCGGCCGAAGAGCTGCACATCACCCAGTCGGCAGCATCTCAGCGAATAAAGTTTCTGGAGGAGTCCTATGAACATCAGCTCCTGGATCGTAGCGGTCCGGTTCTGGTGCCCACCGAAGCGGGGAAACTCGTTCTGGCCGTCGCCCGCGAGATTCTGCTTAAGGAAAAGGAGCTGACCGAGGGGTTGAAGCGTTTCAAGGAGGGGAAGCGTCTGTCGATCTGCTGCACGCCAACTTTTGGGATGGCGCATCTGCCCGGAGTGCTCAACGATTTCGTCCTTCAGAATTCCGATGTCTCCGATCTCAAGTTCATCTTCAAGCAGCCGGCCGAAGCCGTTAAGGGGGTATTGGAGAGAGAATACGACCTGGCGGTGATCGAGCATTGCAACCGCGATCTGCTCGATCCCTTCAAAATACACGACCTGCCCGAGGACGAACTGATCTTCATCAGCGCCCCTTCTCTCGGGCTTGAGGATACGGATAAGCTGAACATCCGCCAGTTGCTGGGGCACAGGATCTATGCCCGGCGTGACGGCTGCAGCTCGAAGAATCTGCTCATGCAGAATCTGGCCGCCGTCGGCGTGGATATCAACGATTTCAAAAATGTGGTGATCTCCGATGATCTGCGCCTCTCCATCGAATCGGTGCTTGGGGGTGGAGGGGTATCTTTCATCTCCCGCAGTCTCGTTGCCGGATATCTGCTCGAGGGGCGGCTGAAGGCTCATACTGTGGAAGGCTTTCAGCATGTTCGGGATCGGGCGGTATTCTATGAGCCGGTCCGGGAAGGCGATCCTCTGCTGTCCAACTTTATCGAATGTATCTTCTCCGTATTTCAGAAAGGAGAGGGGCGCCGTCGGACCGACATCCAGAATATCGCCTGACAGGCGAAGTCCGGCTTCGGCATGAAGAGGATACGCTATTACATCAGCGGTCACGGGCTGGGGCATGCCAGCCGCTCCTGCCAGGTGATCCAGACTCTCTGCTTACGCCACCCATCGATATCCGTATCGGTGGTATCCGATGCGCATCCGTGGTTTTTTAAACGGGTTCTGGGCGCGTCCGTTCCGGTTCGTTACAAGCGCCTCGATGTCGGCGTGCTTCAGCAGGACTGCCTGGTCATGCGGGAGGAAGAAACGCTGCAAGCCTGCCGGTCGCAGCTGTCCCGTCAGGATCCGCTCGTAGCGGAGGAAGCCCGGTGCCTTCGCCAGGACGGTATCGATCTTGTCGTCGCGGACATCCCTTCGCTGCCCTTTGTCGCGGCGGCCCGTGCGGGAGTGCCTTCGGTGGGCCTGTCCAATTTTTCCTGGGACTGGATCTACGAAGGCATGCTGGAGAAGCACCGGGGGTACGGGGACGTGATCGCGGCGTTGCGACAGAATTACGCCTGTGCCGATCGGATGCTGCGCCTGCCGTTTCACGGAGAGCTCTCGGCTTTTGCGGCGATCGAGGAACTGCCCCTGGTGGCTCGCGTCGGAACGCGGGACCCGCAGCAGGTACGCCGGAAGCTTGGCGTGCCCGAGGGAGCGAGGCTCGGATTGGTGTCGTTCGGGGGCGTCGGGCTGAAGGGTTGTGATTTTTCTGCCTTGGCCGCCTTGAAAGGATGGCTGTTCGTCGCCGAATCGGAGGTGCCGTCGAGCGGCCCGGGGCTGCGCTGCCTGTCTCCGGGGCAGTTCTTCTATCCGGATCTGGTGCGCGCTGCCGACGTGGTCATCACCAAGCCGGGTTATGGCATCGTTTCCGAGGCGATTGCCAACGACACGGCGGTGCTCTATACCTCGCGGGGCGACTTTCGCGAACAGGCTCTTCTGATTGACGGTCTGGCGCGGTATGCCCGGAGCCTTTTTATCGATGTCGCAGACTTTCGTGCCGGGCGCTGGGGGGATTATCTGGAGACGCTGATGCGGACGGAAAGCCCCCCCGGGGGGCTGCGGATGGATGGGGACAGGGTGGCGGCCGATCGCCTTGCGGCCCTGACAGGATGCGGGCATGTCTGAAGAGAATTCGAATCCGCTCCATCGGGTGTTTTCTCTGCTCGCCGATCATTACGGACCTCTTCACTGGTGGCCGGCCGACACCCCGTTCGAGGTGGCAATCGGCGCCATTTTGACCCAGAACACGGCGTGGACCAATGTCGAAAAAGCTATCGCCAACCTCCGGCGTGAGGGCGCTCTCGAGGCGCACGTCATGCGCGGCCTGTCCCGGAGCACTCTTGAAGAGCTGATCCGCCCCGCGGGTTTCTTCCGCCAGAAGGCCGAGAGGCTGCACCTCTTCGTGGCACATCTTTTCGCAGGTCATGGCGGGTCCCTGGAACGTCTGTTGGACGGGCCCCTGGATGAGGTCCGTACCGCGTTGTTGGCGCAAAAAGGGATCGGGCCCGAAACGGCCGATTCGATCCTGCTTTATGCCGGAGGGCATCCCTCCTTTGTCGTCGATGCCTATACGCGGCGTTTGCTGGAACGTCTGGCGCTGATAGACGGAGGAGAAAGCTATCAGCAAATCCGTTCTTTCTTCATGGAAAATCTTCCCGCGGATACGGAACTGTTCAACGAATATCACGCCCTGATTGTCGAGCTGTGCAAAGATGTGTGCCGAAAGCGCGCTCCCCGTTGTTCCCTCTGTCCTCTGCTGTCCGTCTGCCCCACGGGGGCTTTGACGGACAGTCCCTCCTGATAGTTCGAACTTTCCTTCTATAATCAAGCGGTTCTGCTCTTGTACGGTGTAATGCCCGAGAATGTGAAAGCTGTACCGGCATTTGACGGGGTACCGATTTCTGCCGCGAAAATCACAGGATCCGCATGCCCATTTTGGATTGAAAAGTTTGTAATGACAGGATGTTGGGGTTTTTTCGGCCAGCTCAAGGAGGTGCGTTCGGGTGGGTTTGTACGGTAAGAACCCGTTAAATGGCGGAAAACTGTGTCGCGTGTGGCCCAGGGACGTGTGCGCATTTGTCCCATTTTTTCCAAAATGGATATTTTTGTCCCATTGCATGGAAAACGGAACGGAATGGGTGTTTGATGGTTCTTTGTGTGTAACTTATTGTTATTGAGGAATAATATAAAAAAATCCGGATCAAGCCAAAAACTGGCAACGCCTTTGCATTATGTATACGCATCGAAAATGGGAAATTTTGTCCTTCGCTACAAAGACCGTTGA
>QKGY01000311.1 GCA_003250235.1 Desulfuromonadaceae bacterium | reverse complement strand
ATGAACATGGAAAACGAACGGACGCGAATGCGCCGCCTGCTCAAGTCAATGTTGCTTATCCGCCGGTTTGAAGAAAAATCCGCCGAACTTTACAGCGCCATGAAGATTCGCGGTTTCCTGCATCTGTACATCGGTGAAGAAGCGGTCGCCGTGGGCGTCATGGAGGCCCTCACGCCCGAAGATGCCGTGGTGGCTACCTATCGGGAACACGGTCAGGCCCTGGCGCGCGGCATGAGCCCCAACGCGATCATGGCGGAAATGTACGGCAAAGTCGAAGGGTGCTGCCGGGGGCGGGGCGGGTCCATGCATCTGTTTGACGCGGCAACCCGATTCTACGGCGGCAATGCCATCGTCGGCGGCGGCCTGCCGGTCGGCGCGGGCCTGGCCCTGGCCGACAAGATGCAGGGCAGAAACCGGGTCACCTGTTGTTTCTTCGGCGACGGAGCCGTGGCCGAAGGGGCTTTTCACGAAGCCATGAATCTGGCTTCCCTCTGGAAACTGCCGGTGCTGTTCGTCTGTGAGAACAATCTCTACGCCATGGGCACCGCCCTTCGCTATACCGAAGCTGTTCAGGATTTGGCATCTAAAGGAGCCGGTTACAACGTGGAATCGGCGGCCGTGGACGGCATGGATGTGCTGGCGGTGGAGGCGGCGGCGCGCCGGGCGACGGACTACATACGCCAGGGGAACGGCCCTTATTTTCTGGAATGTCGCACTTACCGCTTCCGAGCCCATTCCATGTTCGATACCGAGCAGTACCGCACCAAACAGGAGGTTGAGGAATGGAAACCTCGCGACCCGATCACGTCATTGGCCCAACGCTTAAAAGACCAGTCATTGCTCGACGAGCAGGGCATGGCCGAACTGGAGCGGGAGGTGGCTGCTGAAGTCGAAGCCTCCGTGGCTTTCGCCGAGGCCGGCAACTGGGAAGCGGTGGAGGATCTGACCCGTTTCGTCTACTCGGAAAAGGGGGCATCATGAGCGAACCAAAGGCCATTAAGACAACCTATCGTGAAGCGGTGCGGGAAGCCTTACGCGAAGCGATTATCAAGGACGATCGGGTATTTCTCATGGGCGAGGACGTCGGCCACTACGGCGGCTGTTACGCCGTCAGCAAAGGGCTGCTGGCGGAATTCGGCCCGGAACGCATCCGCGACACGCCGCTGTCGGAACTGGGCTACACGGGGGTCGGGATCGGGGCGGCCTTGGGCGGCATGCGCCCCATTGTGGAGATCATGACGGTCAACTTCAGCCTGCTGGCCCTCGATCAGATTCTCAACAACGCCGGCACGCTGCTGCACATGTCGGGCGGGCAGTTCAATGTGCCGGTCGTCATCCGCCTGGCCACCGGCGCCGGCAAACAGTTGGCGGCCCAGCACGCCCATTCCCTGGAAGGCTGGTATGCGCACATCCCCGGCATCCGCATCGTGACTCCCGCAACCATGGAAGACGCCAGGGGCATGCTCTGGACAGCCTTGCAGGATCCGGATCCGGTACTGATTTTCGAGAACAATACCCTTTACAACATGGAAGGGACCTTGGCGGAAAATGCCGGTCCGGTGGACATCGACAAGGCGATGGTCCGTCGTCCGGGAAAAGATCTGACCATCATCACCTACAGCGCCAGCCTCTTCAAAGCGCTTGAGGCGGCCGACACCCTGGCGCAACAAGGAATCGACGCCGAAGTCATTGACCTGCGCACCCTGCGCCCGCTGGACGATGCCACCTATCTCGCCTCCATCGCCAAAACCCATCGGGCCCTGATCGTCGATGAAGGCTGGCGCAGCGGCAGCATTTCCGCCGAAATATCGGCGCGCATCATGGAACAGGGGTTCTATCATCTGGACCTGCCGGTCATGCGGCTGTGCAGCGCCGAGGTGCCCATGCCTTACGCCAAACACATGGAAGAAGCGGCCATACCGCAAGTCGAATCGATTATTGCCGCCGCCAAAAGGATGGTGACCCATGGCTGAGTTCCGCATGCCCAGCCTGGGTGCCGACATGGAAACCGGAACCCTGGTCGAATGGCTGGTCAAACCGGGCGATCGGGTCAAACGGGGGGACATCATCGCCTCGGTGGAAACCCAGAAGGGCCTGTTCGAGGTCGAGTGCTTCGACGACGGAATCATGGGCGAACCGCTGGTGCAAGCGGGACAGACCGTCGCCGTGGGCACCGTCCTGGCGCTGATTCAAGGGGAAGGCGCGGCGGCGACTCCGTCCGAACCTCCGCCATCGGCGGTGGAATCTCCAAAGGCGCCCAAACCTGAGCCGGCGCCAGCCGTGCCGCCTCCTGTAACCGCAACCCCGACGGCCCCTTCCGAGCGGATTCTCTGTTCGCCGGTCGCCCGCAAACGGGCACAGGAGTTAGGCATAGAACTATCCCTTCTTCGCGGCAGTGGGCCCAACGGCGCCATCCAACTCAGCGATGTGGAACAAGCGGCGCAAGCTTCCGGCAGAAGCACTTCGGAACGAACCGCGCCATCGCCCTCCAGCACGGCCCAAGAAGGCATGCGGCAGGCCATTGCCGTGGCCATGAGTCGCTCCAACCGGGAAATCCCCCACTATTATCTGGAGACGGAAATCGACATGAGCCGTCCCCTTGCCTGGCTGGAGCGGGAGAATCTGAAACGCCCCATCCGCGAACGCATCCTCCCGGCCGTGCTGCTGCTCAAAGCCACGGCCAAGGCGCTCGTGGAGATTCCCGAACTCAACGGCTACTGGCTTGACGACCGGTTACAGATGAGCAAAGCGATTCATATCGGTTTTGCCATTGCCATACGCGACGGAGGGCTCTTTACCCCGGCCATCCATAATGTCGATCAACTGAGTCTGAGTGAACTGATGCGCGCCCTGGGCGATCTGATCGAGCGGAGTCGAACCGGTCGCCTGCGCAGCTCGGAAATGACCGACGCGACCATGACCCTGACCAACATCGGAGATCTGGGCGTCAAAACCGTGTTCGGCGTGATTTATCCTCCCCAGGTGGCGCTGGTTGCCTTTGGCCGGATCATGGAACGCCCCTGGGCGGAAAACGGTATGCTGGGAGTGCGCCGCTGTGTTACCGCCACCCTGTCCGCCGACCATCGCGCTACTGACGGCCACCGCGGCTCCCAGTTTCTCGACGCCCTTAACCGCCATCTGCAGAATCCGGAAGAACTATGACCAACGACGAACTCAAAAAAGTTATTTTTCAGAATCTGGCGTTGATTGCGCCCGAATGCGATCCCACCGAACTGCGTCCGGCCGACAACATCCGTGAAACCCTGGACATCGATTCCTACGGCTTCCTGCAACTGCTGGTCGGCGTCAGCGAAGCGACCGGGGTGGAAATCCCCGAAGCCGACTATGCGCAGGTCTTTACCCTGGAAGGGATGATCAACTACCTCTCCCAACACATGGGCTGAGATGGGCAATACCATCGACTGCGGCGTCCTGGATTTTCAGGAAGCCTTTCAGTTGCAGGAACGACTGGTCGCCGATATCGCCGCCGGCACCGAACCGGAAACGCTGTTGCTCCTGGAGCATCCGGCCGTCTACACCATCGGCACGGGCGGTAACCAGGCGAATCTGCTTGATCCGGAAACCCCGCTGGTTCGGATCAATCGGGGCGGAGACATCACCTGGCACGGTCCGGGACAACTGGTCGGTTATCCGCTGGTGAGACTGGGGGATCGGGGCAAGGATCTGCATCGCTGGCTACGCTTCATCGAGGAATTGCTGATCCTGGTGGTTGCCGAGTACGGGGTCGCAGCCCGGCGGGTTCCCGACCGGACCGGCGTCTGGACGGCCCAAGGAAAATTAGCATCCATCGGCGTCGGCGTCCGGCGCTGGGTCAGCATGCACGGCTTCGCCCTGAATGTAGACTCTGATTTGACCTCCTTCACCAAGATCAATCCCTGCGGCATGCCGGGGTGCCCCATCTCCTCGTTACGTCAGGAGTGCAATTACCCCCCTGCCCTCACCGAGGTAAAGACCAGGGTGGGATCTGCTTTCTGGGAATTGCTGGGGGATTACGCTGGAACTGAAAGCACGAAGTGATTGGAGACTGGTCATGAGTTTACAACCCTCGGCACTCCTTCCAAATGTTCCCGAGCGCCATCGTTTCGTCCTGCTTACGCTGTTGATCGTGCTCGGCTGGAACTTTGCCAGTTCACTGGTCGGATGGGGGTGGCTGACCGCTACGACGATCACCTTCGTCGTCACCGGATTGTACGTCA
>QKGY01000259.1 GCA_003250235.1 Desulfuromonadaceae bacterium | reverse complement strand
CGCCCCGAATCGGTGGCCAGCCTGAAGGAAGAACAGGATTACAAGTGTTACGCCGAGGGGTTCGGCGTGAACGCCACCTGGCTCGGCAAAGAGTTCAAGCGCGGCAACTTCACCTACAAGGTGGCCGGGTTGATGGTTCACTCCCCCAGCAAGTGCGTCGTGCTGGAGCGATCCGACGGCGCCCGCTGCCATGAGGACGGCAAGCTGGTGGCGCGCTATCTCGGGTGATTTTCTCCGCAATGGCCGGTTTGCAAGGGGCATGGCGTCAGGCCGTGCCCCTTTTGCGTCTTGTCCGACCGGCGGGTTCTGCCGAGTAGAAAGACAACGTATGCGGATCTTGACATCCCCGATGCCCGGTAGCAGGATGGCAGGTATCCGCCCCTATCCGCTGTTTCATCACGAGTCGACCGATGCGCCTGACCCTGAAAATCACCGTCGCCATCCTGCTCGGGATCGTCCTGCTGTTTTCGATCCACAGCTATCTGTCCATCCAGCGCGAGCGGGAGCAGCTCAAGGAACGGTTGAGCGGCGAGGCCCGTCATCTGGGACAAAGCCTGAGGGTCATGACGACGCAGATCTGGAACCACAGCGGCGAGGATGCGGCCATCGGATTTCTGGGCACCGCCAACCTGATCGGTGCGCCGTTCAAGGTGCGCTGGGTCTGGCTGGATGGGCCGCCGGTGCCCCGTTACCGCCCACAGGTCCCGAACGAGAAGCTGGGGCCGCTACGCAAGGGAGAAACTCTCTCCCTGATCGTCGAGTCCGATGACGGTCGGGATTTTCTCATTACCTACCTGCCTCTCAAAGCTCCGCAGAATCGTCTGGGGGCCATCGAGCTGCAGGAGCCCCTCGACGAGCTGCACGGGTATATCCGCGAGAGCCTACAGCGCTCGGCGCTGCTGGTGGTGGCCACGGTCGCCTCCGGGTTTCTGCTGATGGCGGTATTGGGGAGCCTGCTGATCAACCGGCCCGTCCGCCGTCTCACCGAACAGGCGGAGCGTATCGGCACGGGGGATTTTTCCACCGTGGTTACCGTATCGGGCCGGGACGAGTTGGCGGCCCTCGGCAGCACCATCGAACGGATGCGCAGCCAGCTGGCCGATGCCCGCGAGGCGGAACAGGCCGCCAACCAGGCCAAGCTCGATGCCCTGGAGAAGCTGCGGCACACCGAGCGTCTGGCCACCCTGGGGCGTCTTTCCGCCGGCATGGCCCACGAACTCGGCACCCCTCTCAATGTCATCTCCGGTCGCGCCAGCCTCATCGCCGGTCTCGACCTCACCCCGGAAGAGACGGCCCGCTCGGCCCGTATCATCCGCGAACAGGCGGAGCGGATGACTGCCATCATGAGGCAGCTGCTCGATTTCGCCCGCCGCGGCGAGGTGCGCAAGCAGGCGGTGGATCCGGGAGCTCTGCTCCATGTCATCGTCGATATGCTGAGCCCCACGGCGCGCAAGCAGGGGGTTGTTCTGCATCGCGAAGGCGCAGAGGGCGTCCTCAGCGTGGACGCCGACCCCAGCCAGTTGCAGCAGGTTATCCTCAATCTGGCCATGAACGGCATTCAGGCGATGCCGAAAGGCGGGAATCTGACCCTGCGGGTCGCAGGAGGGCTGGCGGCGCCGGAACCGCACGCGGAGAAGGCGGGGCTGTGGTGCCGGATCCAGGTCGAAGATGAGGGGAGCGGCATCGCCGAAAAGGACCTGCCGCATATCTTCGATCCCTTTTTCACCACCAAGGATGTCGGCCAGGGCACAGGGCTCGGTCTCTCCATCGCTTACGGCATCGTCGAGGAACACGGCGGCTGGATCGAGGTGGCGAGCACCGCGGAGAAGGGGAGCTGTTTCAGCGTCTATCTGCCGCAATCCACTCCGATGGAGGATGCATGACCGCAGCGAAAATCCAGGGAAGACTACTGGTGATCGATGATGACGGCGCCATGTGCGAGCTTCTGGACGAGGCCCTGACCCGTCGCGGTCACCAGGTCCGCACCGCGCGCAGCGTCCGGGATGCCGAGGCGATTCTCCACCGTGAGGATGTCGATGCGGTACTGACCGATCTCAACATGCCCGGCCAGGGGGGCGTTGAGCTGTGCGCCGAGCTTCATGCCAACCGTCCCGATCTGCCGGTGGTGATCATGACCGCCTTCGGGTCTCTCGATACGGCCATTGCGGCGTTGCGCGCCGGAGCCTACGACTTCGTCACTAAGCCGGTCGATCTCGATCTGTTGGCGTTTTCCCTGGAGAGAGCTCTTCAGCACCGGCAGATGCAGGAGAAGATCCGTCTGCTCAAGGATCAGGTGCGTCGCAAGGACTCCGGGGATGAGCTGCTCGGCGAAAGCCCGGCCCTGGAAAAGGTGCGCGATCAGATCGGCCGTATCGCCGGGCTGGATACCTCAATCCTGATCAGCGGTGAAAGCGGCACCGGCAAGGAGCTGGTGGCCCGTGCCCTGCACCGCCAGAGCGGTCGCCGGCAGGGGCCCTTTGTGGCCATCAACTGCGCCGCCTTGCCCGAAAACCTTCTGGAGAGCGAGCTGTTCGGCCATGTCCGCGGCGCCTTCACCGATGCCCGCGAGACCCGGCGGGGCCTCTTTGCCGAGGCCTCGGGCGGTACGTTGTTTCTGGATGAGGTCGGCGAACTCCCGCTGTCGCTGCAGCCCAAGTTGCTGCGGGTGCTGGAGGAGCGCAAGGTGCGCCCGCTGGGGGGAACCCAGGAGCTTGCCTGCGATGTGAGGATCGTCGCCGCCAGCCATCGCGACCTGGCCCAGGCGGTGCGCGAGGGGAGTTTTCGCAGCGACCTCTATTACCGGCTGAACGTGATCCAGCTGGAATTGCCCCCCCTGCGGGCGCGGGGCAACGATATCCTGCTGCTGGCCCAGAGCTTCATCCGCGAGCTGGCAAGCCGGTTCGACAAGTCGGTGACGGGTCTTTCCGAACCGGCTGCCGCCCGCCTTTTGGGCTACCGATGGCCCGGCAATGTGCGCGAGCTGCGCAATGTCATCGAAAGGGCCCTGGCTCTGACCCGTCACGACCGCATCACCGTCGAAGACCTGCCCGAGCATCTGCAGAAACCGGGGGGCGAGTCCTCTCTGCCCGGCGGCATCTCCGATCCCCTCTCCCTTCTTCCCCTCGCCGACATGGAGCGGCTCTACATCGAGCGGGTCCTCGATCAGGTCGGCGGCAACCGCACCCTGGCGGCACGCATCCTGGGGGTCGACCGCAAGACCCTCTATCGCAAACTCAAAGAAGAGTAATCTCTCGCCATCCCTCCCCCTTCATTTGGGGCATTCTGCCCCGCAGGGGCATCCTGCCCCAGGCTGCATCTATGTCAACCTACCGATTTTAAACAATTTATTGTTGGCACAAAGGTTGCCCTAAGAGACGGTAAACTCTCTGTCGGAGCAGCTCGATGATGGAACCGATTGCCAAAGAAAAACTGCCGAAAATTTTGATCGCCGAGGATGATCCCGATCTGCGGGAGCTGATGGCCTTTGCCCTGTTCCGGGCGGGCTACAGCGTAGATTCGTGCAGCAACGGCATGGAACTGCTCGACAAGCTGGATCTGCGGAAGGACGGAGACCACGAGTCGTTCGATCTGGTGCTTACCGATGTGCGCATGCCGGCACTGACGGGTCTCGAAGTTCTTGAGGCTTTGCAGGATATGCCCCAGCGGCCGCCCTTTATCTGCATGACAGCTTTCGGAGATGCAGAAACCCACGGGACCGCGCGAAAACTCGGCGCGGCGTTTACAATCGATAAACCCTTTGACCTCGATCGTCTGATCGCCCTGGTGGGAGTCTTGTGCCCCTCCGGTGCTCGGCGCAATACCCAGAGAAGGAGACAACCATGAAGAAACATTTTAAACGCTTTACGCTGGCCGGCTTCGCACTGCTGGCGGCCCTTTGCCTGGGCGGATTTACCCTGCCCTCGACGGCCAGCGCCCAGGATCAGGGGCTCGAAAGCCTGAGGCAGACCGGACAGGCCTTCCGCAGTGTGGCGAAAAAAGTTTCGCCGGCGGTGGTGTTTATCCAGGTGGAACAAGAGGTCTCCGACCAGGGCGGCGCCCAGCCCTTTCGGGGATGACTTCATGCGCCGTTTCTTCGGCCAGATCCCGGAGGGGACCAACCCGCATCAGCAGATGCCTCATCAGCAGATGCCCAAACGCCATGCCATCGGCCAGGGTTCCGGATTCATCATCTCTCCCGACGGCTATATCCTGACCAATAACCATGTCGTCGATAAGGCCGACAAGGTGGAGGTCAAGATGCTGGACGGGCGTGAATTCATCGCCAAAATCGTCGGCACGGACCCGCCGAGCGACTTGGCGGTCATCAAGATCGATGCCACCGACCTGCCGTACCTGAAGCTGGGCGATTCCGACAAGCTCGAGGTCGGTGACTGGGTGCTGGCCGTGGGTAACCCCTTCGGGCTCTCCCATACCCTTACCGCCGGGATTGTCAGCGCCAAGGGGCGTAACGGCATGGGGCTGAACGACTACGAAAACTTCATTCAGACCGACGCCGCCATCAACCCGGGCAACTCCGGTGGCCCGCTGGTCAATCTCGACGGCGAAGCGGTGGGGATCAACACGGCCATCTTCAGCCGTAGCGGCGGCTACATGGGCATCGGCTTCGCCATTCCCATCAATATGGCCAAATCGATCCGCGATCAGCTCATCAAGCACGGTGAAGTCACCCGTGGACGGCTTGGCGTCTATAT
>QKGY01000425.1 GCA_003250235.1 Desulfuromonadaceae bacterium | reverse complement strand
GCGACCGCCTGCGAAACCTGAGCCTGCGCCTCAGGGCCCATCTCAATCACAAACGGCGTCAGGCCGATATCCGGCATGTTGCCGACCATAAAATGCCGTCCTCCGGCCGTCCCGAGCCGGCAGACCGCCTCGGCGATATTGGTCACGGCCTGGGTCAGGATGGCTGGCATCGCCGCCGGCTGCTCCATGCCGAGGAACAGGTCGTTCGGACCGGCCCAGACCATGTAGAGGGCCTTCGGGTTCAGCCCGTCGGGGTTGTCGGCCAGCAACGCATCGACCTCTTCGGAGACACCGGGAAGAAGGGTCTGGAACAGGTCCGGGTACTGTACGTTGTTCAAATTGGAGATCGGCACCCCGCCCAGGATATAGACCCCGGTGAACGCCCCGCCGTAAGCCAGGCTGTCGACGTCGATCCCCAGGTCACCGGCCAGATACTCGGGCCACACCGGCCCGTTGCTGTAGCGCATCGCATAGGGCGGGCTCGGCGGCCAGAACCCGGTCAGGTCATACAGATTCCCCGTGTCCGACAAGCTGTCGCCGATAACATAGACTTCGTTGGCCGGATTACCGGCAAACGCCGGCCCGACCAGCAATCCCCACCCGCACCATTTACGCACGATTCCCCTCATAACAGCCTCCTTTTCCCCAGCACCTGGGTGTTTAAGTACCCCCTACTGCCAAAACACACCGGCCAACCAGAACATCCTCCCGATACAAAGCACGCAGAACAAAACGCAAACAGCCGGACTGCCACATAACTTTATGGCAGCCCGGCTGTCTTGACAGGATTCGACGTAAGACCCGCGGCTTTCCGTCCCAGCTTCGCAGCTGGTTTGGCTTTATCTGATGGTGGATTGCAAGCTAAGTGTAACATGCCGTTTTGCGGAGGCAATGTGGCCTCGTATTTTTCAAAACGAACCCAGGATGTGCCAGCCCCTACATTTCCTGCTTGTGCTTTGAGCTAACCACGATAATCTCAAATTATAACGGGATGGATACCCGAAAAAGCCATACCTCTTGTGAGAGGGGGACGGAAAGCCACGGGTCTTGTTGAAAAGATGGCCGAGCTGCCGAAGGAGTGAAATCCTGAGGATCGCTCGGCCTTTTGCTGTTCCGGCTCCATGGAATTGACAATAGAAGAAGGATTATGCAGCAGGCCGACCTCTTAGGCCAAAGGAGCGATGTCATGAACCCTGCTCAATTATCGAGGTCTTCCGCCCTGCTGCTTTTTCTCTGTCCCCTCTTTCTCTTCCTGGTCTCCTGCGGCGGTTCGAGTTCCTCCAGCAATCCCTCCCCCGACAATGCCACTCTGGTCGACACGCTTAACAGTCTGGGCGTCAATACCGATCCCAGCCCCAGGGTTGACGACCAGGGTGCGGTGTACCCGGATAGTTACGCTCCGCTCGGCACCGTCTTTGCCATGCGCGAGATCGCCGATGCCTCGCAACCAAACGGGGTACGGGTTCAACGCGGCCGAACCGAAGAGCTGTTTCTCGGCGGCTTCCGGCCCGAGGCTCAGCCGGGGGTTCTGACCGTCATCGACGATCTTTCCTCCGGAACGGAAACCAATGGGTTCACCCTTTCTGACACCCTGTTCGAAAAAACCGAGCCGCAAGCCCCCTGGGCCGTAGAGCACAACACCGGGGGCACCTCCGCATCCGGTCCCGTGGTGGTTCAGGGCACCCGGCGCGACGCCACTGCCGGGGATTTCAACGCCAACGGATTCCGGCAGACGGCAATCGCCTATTACGTCGAATATCTCGACGGCAGCAGCGAAGTGCGACTGCTGGTCACCGATGCCATGGCGCCGGCCCCTTCTGAAGTCGATGTCGCGATTCCGATCAGCGCCCGTTTCCTTCCGCTCAACGATCTGCGCATTACCAGCGGCGATTTCGACGGCGATCAGATCGACGAGCTGGCCATCGTCATCAGCCGCGTGCCTGACGCCGGCCAGCCCGACACCCCGGTCGGCCTCTATATCGTCGATGACGAATCGACGGGATTTGCCCTGCTGAGCGAGTATGACCTCCCCCTGGATACGGTACTGGATTCCCCTTACGTCACCCTCGTTGTCGAGAGCGCCGATCTGAATCACGACATCACCGGCGAGATTGTGGTGGTCGTCAATGAAAATACCCAGGGACCGGCCTACCCGGGTTCCTTCGCCAGCCAGTACTTCGTTCTGGCCAATCAGGCGACGGGACTGGCCGTGATGTCCGCCGGACCCATCGAAGCCGACCTGGGCGGAGTGCTTCACACGGCGGTGGTCGCCAGCGTCGCGACCGGCGACCTCGACGGGGACCACCTCGATGAACTGGTGTTCGCGGGGCTGGAGGAGGTCGTGGGCAACTGCGCGAGCCCCGATACCAGCGTCAACGGCCTCAAGCACCTGCTCGTCGGGCTGGGCAACACCTCCAATGACTTTGCCCAGATCGGGGGGAGCGCTTCGGCCTTCCGCATCCCCAACTGCAACGACGCGCAGACCTTCCTGTTGCGCTTCACCCATGTGAACCTGCTTGACTTCGACGGGGACGGCGATCTCGATATCCAGGTCAACGCCCTTGTCTTCGATACCTTCCCCGACGGAGACTGGACGGCCGGACCGCTCGGAGAAATTCCGGACAGCAGCGTCATCCTCGGCGACCAGGAGCAGGGGATCTGGTTCGACCGCTCCAACAGCACCATGACGGTCAGCGACCAGACCGGCGACGGTATCGACGATCTCGTCACCCTGTTTCTCGATCAGAATCAACCCTATCTGAAAATCTGGAGCTGCGATCTTGATCCGGACACCCGCCGCTGCGTGGTCGCCAGGGCCACCGCCGTCGCCCTGTGGCCTGACGACATGAACGCTTTCGCCAGCCTGAACCCTCCCGATACCTCGCGTGTCAATCCGATGGTCGTTCCAGTCGATGTCGACAACGACAATGTGCGGTTGGTCAAATACACCAATCAGCACGTCCTCGATTTCACCGAACCGATCGTCCTGGCCGTGCTTGCCGCGCCACCCTGTGAACAGGGGATCGGGCAGAACATCGATTCCTGCACCACCACCTGGGGGTCGGCCAGTTCGGCCACCGCTGAAAGGACCTACAGTGTGACGGTGTCGGGATCTGCCACCTGGGGAGCGGGAGCGGCCGGCTTGGGCGGATCCGTCGAATTCAACAACACGCTCTCATTCTCGGCGGGTCTGGAGTTCAGCAAGTCCTACGAGCTCAGCCGGTCCCTTTCCTTCACCACCGGCCCCTCGGAAGACTCCGTGGTCTTTTTGACCGTCCCCATCGATCGGTACACCTATGAAACTATCGCCAGCTCTGATCCGGCAACCCTTGGGGAGACCTATACCATCGACCTGCCACGCGATCTGATCCAGCTGATCGCAACGCGCGAGTACTACAACGCCAGCATTCAGCCCGATGCCCTGCATATCGACGACCGGGTCTTCACCCACGTTCCGCAGCGTATCAGCAGCTACCCCACCAAGAGCGAAAAAGACCTCATCCTGGTTACCGAAAAGAATCGCCTGGAAGATGCGCGGTACACGCTCTTTGACCCCCTCATCAGTGCTTTCGATCCCGTGGAGGCGTTGGGTGGTCTGGAAATCGGTCCCATTTCCGTCGGCGAAGGGAGCGGAGCCACCGAGCTGTCCCTGGAATATGTGGAGACCCGAGGCGTGGCCAACTCTCTTGAATTGGCCTATGAATACAGTTTCAACGCGGCCTTTGGAGGAAAAGTCGGTTTTTCTGCCGGAATAGCAGCCGGGCGCACGTTGTCGATCTCCCATGGCGACTCGACCACCTACAGCGGTACGATCGGCAGCATCGAGCACACTCTCTTTCCGGACAACCGCTACTCCTTCGGGCTGTTCACCTACGTTCAGGCGCTCGACGGTCAGGAATTCGAGGTCATCAACTACTGGGTTGAGCAGAACTAGGCAGGCCTAATGAATAACAAGGAGAAATGATCGGAAGGGGTTACGAAACCGGATCGGGAGTTTTCACAGCAGCGACGTCTGTCTGATCAAGACACGATCGGTCTCGGCGTAATCCTGCCGGCTGGATGCATGGGATCTCAGCTCACCGGCTGGCGTATAAGTCAGCCCCGGATTTTTTCAGGGGCTGACTTTTTGTAACGGGGCGCGGTCCCCCGACTCGGCCTGCCCCAGCACGCCGTCGGCCAGGCGGATATGCTCCACCTGCCGCCAGTCGAAACCGAGCAGCCCGGCGCCGCAGGCATCCACCGCCACCGGGTCGAAGCCGGCCACCAGCTTTTTCACCGGCGGCTGGCAGGTCGGCCCGCCCAGATGATAGTCGGCCAGACCGACGCTGGCATCGATGATCGAAAGGTCGGGCTTGCGGTAAAGATTGAGCTCGAAGATCGAGCGGTGCATGCGCCGGTGAAACGCCGACTTGCGCCAGGCGCCCCCCTGGCGGTAGTGGTGGTGGGAGGGGAAACCCATCATGTTCTTCATCGACAGGGTCACGTCGGCCAGGCTGTGGGCCTTGAGCACCGGAAAGGAGACGATGAAGCTCTCCATGGCGATCCGCGGCAGATGAAACTCGGGGAAAACCTCGCAGTCGGGGCGGGTCAGCCGGATCGTCTTCGCCTCGTTGAGATCGACCAGCCGGAGCCCCTTCTCCCTGGCCAGTCTCTCATACCCATGGTGGCGCAGCACTTCGATGCTGGGGTCCCTTCGCCGATCCACAGCTCCGCCGTGCTGCAACGTTGAACATAATCGACCAGCACCGCCATCGCCGCCACCGGCAGGGTCACCGGAAAAGGAGACTGGTTGACCAGATTCGGTTTGAGCAGAATGCGCTGCTGCCCGGCAAGCACCTCGCGCGCACCGATCCGGTCGAGCAGCGGCGGAAGGCTCTCGGCGTAGCTGACGAAGTCGACCATGGCACAGGGGAGGTTCACAGGGTGCTCCTTGGTTTTTCAGCAAAGATTGAATCAGATGCCCTATTGACCGTAGTTTGGGGCACTTTTTTATGTTCGCGCCTATTCACTCTCCCTCCAGCAACTGCCATTCCGCGAACCCGTCCTTCCTTTCGGTTTCGCTCAACTCCCGCCCGACCAGACGACAGCTGGTTTTCTGCGGATGGGTCTTGATCGCCACGTAGGCCCGCACCAGGTTGGCCACCGTCGCCTCCTGCAGGACGATCTCCTCCCCGGAGTGCAGCCGGATGGTGGCGCGCAGGTGCTGGTG
>QKGY01000464.1 GCA_003250235.1 Desulfuromonadaceae bacterium | reverse complement strand
ATCGAGGGGTAGAGCAGGGGAGCGGGCATTGTAATTGCACAAACTCTGGACAGCTCTCTCCAGCTGGATCTTAAGGCCAAAATGCCGACGGGGCCTTTGGAGAGGGACTTTTCAGAGAGTCTGGGAGTTTTCTTGTCGATGCGTCGTCCCCTGTTTTGCGCAATCCTCACAATGATTGTTCTGTTGATTTTCTCTCCCGCAGGGACCAGGGCCATGCAGGGGCATCTTGCGTTGCCGACCGGGCTTCGTGCCGACACGATCCTGATTGAAAAATCGGCGCATCTGCTGACCCTTTACTGCGATGGCCAGAAGATCAAGAGCTATCGGGTCGCCCTGGGGAGGAAACCGCTCGGGGCCAAAGTCCGTGAAGGCGACATGCGCACTCCCGAGGGACGCTACCGGATCGATTTCCGCAATGACCAGAGCCGCTTTCACCGGGCTCTGCACATTTCCTACCCGAATGCCCATGACCGGCGGCAGGCACGAAACCAGGGCGTCTCTCCCGGCAGCGGCATCATGATCCATGGCCTGGGCGAGCAGTTTGCCTGGTTGGGGAGGTACCATCATCTGGTAGACTGGACGGAAGGGTGCATCGCGGTTACCGACGAAGAGATCGAGGAAATCTGGAGCCTGGTGCCTGACGGTGCCGGGGTCGTCATTCTGCCCTGATTCAGGGCGTTTTATCCTTCAAGGAGACTGTATGGCTATCGGGGGAGAAACCCACAGCACCGCCATCGGCTACATTCTGTGGCTCTTCGGTTTCACCGGGTCGCACCGCTTCTATTTTGGCAAGCCCATTTCGGGGACCATCTACTTTTTCACCCTGGGGCTTTTAGGAATCGGTTGGCTCGTCGATCTGTTCCTTATCCCTTCCATGGACCGTCAGGCGGATCTGCGTTATGCCTCGGGGCCCATCGATTACAACCTGGCCTGGATCCTTTTGACCTTTTTGGGGTTCTTCGGCGTTCATCGCATGTACATGGGCAAGTGGATTACCGGCGTGATTTATTTCCTTACCGGAGGACTGTTCGGTGTCGGATATATTTACGACTACTGGACGCTCAATGAGCAGGTCACCCAGATCAACCAGGGAAGCTAGGGGAATCATGCAGGAGGTTGTTTCCCTGGAGGCGTTGCGCGACGAATTGGTACTCTGCCCGGCAGCCCTGGTGCTGTTCGGGGGGCGTCGCTGTTCGGTCTGCTCGGTGGTTCGTCCCAAGATCGACAGTCTGTGTGCGCAGGCTTTTCCCCTGCTGAGAACCCTCTATGTGGATTGCGATAAGACTCCCGATATCCCGGCCCAGTTTGGCGTTCTGGCGATCCCTGTGGTCGTGGTTTATTTCGAAGGGCGCGAATGCCACCGGCTGGCGAGGTCGTTTGGCATCGCTGAGCTCGAAGACGTTCTGCGCCGCCCCTATGAGCTGTTGTTTGACTGAATCCCACGGTTTGTTTTTCCGGAGAGCCCTGTGACCCGATTTGATACCGGAGACCAAGCGGGAGTGACCTGCCGCACCTTTCCCTGCGATCGCCTATCTTTGGCCGTGAGGCAGTTCAACGAAGGACATTACTTCGAGTGCCATGAGACGCTTGAAGACCTCTGGATCGAAGAGCGGTCGGCAATCCGCGATCTGTACCGCGGCATCCTGCAGATCGGCATCGGTCTCCTTCACTGGAGAAACGGCAACTTCAAGGGGGCGTGTTCCCTGCTGCGGGGAGGATCGACCTATGTCGAGCCCTTTTCCCCTGTTTGCCGATATATCCGGGTTGACACCCTTTTGGAGGCTGCGGGAGAGTTCCTGGGAGAACTGGAAGCCTTGGGGCCCGAGCGCATGACGGAAATATCGCGGGACATCGTTCCGCGCATCGAATGGGTGGCGTCGGAGGAGGGCGGGCGCTAGCGACCTTTGCCGCGTTGCAGCTGGTGGATCAGCCCGAGCTTCTCCAAACCCAGCGCGGCGTGGTGGGCGAGCTGGATCAGGAAGTGCAGATCGTGCTCTTCGAAGGGACTGCCTGCCGAGTGGCCGGACAGAATGACGGTACCCACAACGCGCTCTTTGCGGCATAGCGGCGCTGCTAGAAGCCCGGGGCCGGGCATCAGTTCCTCGCGCTCCTCGGTAACGGCCACGGCCGCCAGCCGGGGAGGAAGACCGTCAGGGATGTGAATCGGTTTGCCGCGCCGGGCGATCTCGGTGGTCAGCCCGGCGGGCATGCCTTTGGAAATCTGGCGAACGAGGGTGGCGGGGATGCCGTGGCTGGCCTTGATTCCCAGGGTCCCGTTACGGTCGAAAAGGGCAATAAATCCTCTGTCGGCGTGCAGAACAAGGGTCGCCGAATTCAGCAGCTCCATGAAAAAGTCCTCGATATTCATGGTGGCAGCCAGGCGCTCGATCGATTCATTGAGCGCCTTCATCATTTTCAGGGCGCGCGACAGGGCGTGATTGTTCTTTTCCAGCTCGTCGATCAGCTGGATATTCTGCCGGCGCAGTCGAATGTGATCGAAGGCCCTATCCATGGCGCTGTAGAGGATTTCACCCGTGTCGATGGGCCGGACGATAAAATCATAGGCGCCATGACGCATGGCCTGCAGCAGGTTGTAGGAGGTGGCGTTGTGGGTGATGAGGATCACCTCCAGCTCCGGGTCGTATTCTTTGGCTTTCTGCAGCAGATAGTAGCCGCTTTTGCTCGGAAGTTCCGTCTCGGTCAGAATCAGGCTGATGTCCTCTTTGACCAGAGTGTCCAGGGCTTCTTCGCAGGAAGAGGCGTCGAAGACCTCGACCTTTTTCTCTTGCAGAAGCTGCCTCAGATTGTCTCGCCGCTGCGAGGAATGATCGACAACAAGAACCCGTTCTCCGTGCATCCGCTCTTCTCCCTGGTTGATTCCCTGGTCAGACCCGCCTTCTTTGCGATCCTCCCGAGAAAGTTCTATAAATATCAAGGTTCTTGACCGCATTTGGCAAGGAAAAAATAGCAAGGCGATAAAACGGCTGTTTTACGGCGCTCAATGGTTTCCATTATGAGGTTTTCATGCTATAAAAACTCGGAATAACTTGAAGTCATTTTCTTCTCCGGACGAATGTCTGCCGGTTCCGCCAAGGAGGGATCCCATGAATCACAGACCGACGGTTGTGATTGCCGACGATGACGAACAATTCCTGATGTATGCCGCCATTCTTCTCGATCGCATGGATTTCGATGTCATCCCGGCAAAAACCGGGTTGGAGTTGATCGAGACGGTTAAGGTCATGTGTCCCGACGTGATCATCCTCGATGTGGACCTGCCGGAGATGGACGGTCTGACCACGCTTCAAACGCTCAAGAACGCTCCCGATATCCCCAGGATCCCCATCATCATGGTTTCCAGAACGGCCAACATTGCCATTTACGAACAATGCCGGGCGTACGGTCCCTGCAGTTATCTGATGAAACCCTTGCTGGTCGAGGAACTCCATGCGGCGCTGCAGGTGTTTCAGTTCAAAGAGACGGGGGGGCGCAAAAAACTGCGCGCACCTTTCCAGGAAAATGTCCTGGTCCATGCCGAAGGGAAGAGCTTGGAGTGCCATGGCGTCAATCTGTCCGAGGGCGGGGTGTATCTGCGTCGCAGTACCCCTCTGCCCGTAGGGACTCCCGTGGAGGTGGTTCTTCCTCTGCTGGTGGGCGAACCTCTGAGCCTTTCCGGAACGGTCATCTATACCCGCGGGGTCGAACCGGGAAAGTTCCGCATTCCTCCCGGTATGGCCATCAAGTTTGAAAGCATGGGCGGGGAAGAGGCTGCACGTATTAAAGACTATGTGACTCAGCTTCTGGTCGGAGATATCCTCAACGAACAGGATGTGCCGGTTGTCCAGTGCTAAGGCGCTCTTGAGGATTCCCTGAAAAACAAGGAGAGACAGATATGGAATATCCGATGATCCATGTTTGCATTCGGGTGCTGAACCTGGAGGCTTCAGAAAAATTTTACCGCGAGGCGCTTGGCTTTGAGGTTTCCCGGAAACTGGATTTTTCTCAGCACGGTTTCACTCTCTGCTACATGCGGGCTCCGGGCCAGACCTTCGAACTCGAACTGACCTGGAACCACGACCGGGACACGCCGTATGAACTCGGCAACGGCTATTCCCATATCGCCGTGGGGGTCAAGGACCTCGAAGCCTCTCATAAACGCCATGAAGAGATGGGCCTGAATCCCCGTCCCATCAAAGGGCTGGGGGACGCCGTGGGACGTTTCTACTTTTTGTCCGATCCCGATGGCTACATGGTCGAGGTT
>QKGY01000108.1 GCA_003250235.1 Desulfuromonadaceae bacterium | reverse complement strand
AAGCGGCTTTACCGGGGGGAGCCTGCCGACCCGGGGCGGGATCGTTCTGTGCACCGAGAGGCTCGACCGCATCCTGGAGATTGACGAAGAGAACCTCGTCGCCACGGTCGAACCCGGCGTGGTCACCGAGCAATTCCAGCAGGCTGTGGAAAAAGTCGGGCTTTTTTATCCGCCCGATCCGGCCTCCCTCAAATTCTCCACCCTCGGTGGCAATGTTGCCGAGTGCGCCGGGGGGCCCCGTTGCGTCAAGTACGGCGTCACCAAGGACTACATCCTCGGCCTCGAGGTCGTCACCCCGACGGGGGACATCATTACCACCGGTGGCCCGACCATGAAGGGGGTTGTCGGCTACGACCTGACCAAACTGATGTGTGGCTCGGAAGGAACCCTCGGCATCATCACCCGCATCGTGATCAAACTGCTGCCGCTCCCCGAAGCCAAGAAGACCATGCTGGTCCTCTTCGACTCCATTGACGGGGCCGCCCAGGCGGTCTCCGCCATCATTCGCGGCAAAATCATCCCGACGACCCTGGAGTTCATGGATGGACGGACTATCGACTGCGTGCGGCAGGCCACCAACCTGCAGGTTCCGGAGAATGCCCGCGCCGTACTGATCATCGAGGTCGACGGCGACCGGGAGTTTCTCGACAAGCAGGTGAGCCGCATCAGCGAGATCATCCGCCCCCTCGGCGTGGTGGAGACCCGCATCGCCTCCACCCCGGAGGAGAGCGAAGCGCTCTGGCAGATCCGCCGCTCCGTCTCGGCGTCCCTGCGCAAGGTGAATCCGGACAAGTTCAACGAGGACATCTGCGTCCCCCGCAGCAAGGTTCCGGAGATGATCCGCAAGATTGACGGCATCGCCGAGCGCTACGACATCCCCATCGTCAACTTCGGACATGCCGGAGACGGCAACATCCACGTCAACATCATGATTGACAAGAAGGTTCCCGGCCAGTTGGAAAAAGCCGAGAAAGCCATTGAAGAAGTCTTTCGCGGCGCGCTCGCGCTCGGGGGGACCATGAGCGGCGAGCACGGGGTCGGCATCGCCAAGGCCGCCTTTATCCCCCTCGAGATCAGCGAGCATACGGCGTCCTATATGAAAGCCCTCAAAAAGGCCCTCGACCCCAACAATATTCTGAACCCCGGCAAGATCTTCCTGGACCGCTGATAGCGCCTTTTGAGATTGAAACCGCCGCAGGACAGGTTTTTACGATGAGCAAACTGAAACAACTGGAAGAACTGCGTGAGGAAATCGAGCAGTGCGTCAAATGCGGTGCCTGCCGCGCCCACTGCCCGGTTTTCGGCGCTGAAAAACATGAAGGACGGGTCGCGCGCGGAAAAGTCGCCCTGGCTCACTCCCTGCTCGATGGCAAGATCGACCTCGAGGAGAAAGTCCTCGAGGATATGAGCCAGTGCCTGCTGTGCGGCAGTTGCTGTGCCCAGTGCCCCAACAAGGTGCCGACGGAAGAGATCGTTGCCGCCGCGCGACGCCGTATTGCCGAACAGCGTGGTCTTTCGAACTTCGGCAAGGGGGTGGCGGCCATCCTCGGAAGACCCAAGCTGATGAATACCCTGGCGAAAACCGGTGGCGCCCTGTCCTCCCTGCTGTTCAAGAAGCTTCCCGACAACAGCGGACTGAGGTTGCGCTTTCCCGCGCCTTATATCGAGCGGGATCGCACCCTGCCTCCCATTGCCGCCAAGCCCTTCCGGGAACAGCATCCCGAAATAATCCCCGGAAAGGAAGGAGCGCCGACGGTGGCCTTTTTCACCGGCTGCGGCATCAACTACATGTATCCGGCGATCGGCGATGTCTTTCTTCGGGCGCTGCAATTTCTCGGTGTTACGGTCATCATCCCCCAGGATCAGGCCTGCTGTGGCCTGCCTGCCGTCAGTGCCGGAGCGGCTGAGACGGTCGAACAACTCGCTCAGCAAAACCTCAGGGCCCTGACACGGCATCCCGTGGACTACGTCGTCACCGCCTGTGCCTCGTGCAATGCCGGCATCGGAAAGATTTACGCGGATATGGGAGGCGACTTCAAAGACCTGGCTGCCAAAACCAAGGACATCTTTGTCTTTCTGGTCGAGCAGGGTTTTGCCGACAAGCTCGCCGCACTTCCCAAGGCGAAGAAGCGGACCCGTGTCACCTATCACGATCCCTGCCACCTTCGCACCCGGGGGATCACCAAGGAGCCGCGCCTCATTCTCAAGGCTCTTCCTCAGGTCGACTTCGTTGAAATGGCCGGAGCCGGAACCTGCTGCGGTCTGGGAGGAACCTATTCGGTCTATCATTACGACACCAGCAAACGGATCGGTGCCAAAAAAGCGGCCAATGTCGCCGCCAGTGGCGCAGAGCTGGTCGCCACCGATTGCCCGGGATGCATTATGCAGCTGCAGGATTCGCTGAACCATGCCGGGCTGTCGCAAAGAGCCGTTCACCTGCTCGAACTGGTCTCGGAAGCCTTGCCGGAATTGGACGAATCCACCGGACAAAAATGAATGCCTATTGGTTGCACTTTTATCCCCACAGGGCATAATGGGGATGAATTCACCCTTTTCTTATTCATTGACGGAGGTATGCGATGAAGACCCTGACCCTGACCCTGTTATTGCTTGTTCTGGTTGCCGCAACAGCGCTGGCCGTTCCGCCGGGCAAAACCCTGGTTTTTGACAAAAGCCCGATGGGAGCGGTGACCTTCGACGGCACGATCCATAATGAGGCGGCCAAGAGCTGCGCCAAGTGTCACAACAAGGACACTTTCCCGTCCATGAAAAAAGGGACGGTGACCATCACGATGGATCAGATTTACGCCGGCAAGCTCTGCGGCATCTGCCACAACGGCAAATTGGCTTTCGATGCCAAATCCAACTGCGGACGCTGCCACAAAAAGTAACGCACCCCCGGATAGCCAGAGATCGGAAGAGGCCCGTTCGCGGGCCTCTTTTTTTGCGAACAACCCTGCAAGACATCGGGAAACCGGCAGCCTTGCCTGAGCCGTTAATCCCATGTTAGAATCGCTACAAATTATTGAAAACCTGGAGGATTTCTATGAGCAAAGGTCTTGGCCTGTTGTCTGGGGGCCTCGACAGCATCCTGGCCGCCATGGTGTTGAAACGTCAGGGCGTGGACGTGACGGGAATTGCTTTCGTCACCCCCTTCTTCGGATCGGAAAAGGCGGAGAAAGCCGCCGAGCAAATCGGCATCCCTCTGCTGATCCGGAATATCGGCGACATGCACCTGGAGATGCTGAAAAACCCGAAATATGGCTACGGCCGCAACATGAACCCCTGTATCGATTGCCACGCCATGATGTTTCGCGAGGCGGGCACCCACATGGCTGAAAACGGCTTCGATTTCCTCTTTTCCGGAGAGGTGCTCGGCCAGCGCCCCATGAGCCAGAACCTGAGCGCCCTGCGAGCGGTAGCCAACTATTCGGGCCATCCCGATCGCATTCTTCGGCCGTTAAGTGCCAGATTGCTGCCCATTACCCCCATGGAAGAGCAGGGTCTGGTGAACCGGGAGCAGCTTCTGGATATCCAGGGACGCACCCGGCGTCGTCAGGAGGAGCTGGCCCGCGAATGGAACCTGGTGGAATACCCGGGGTCGGGAGGGGGATGCCTGCTCACGGAAAAATCGTTTTCCGGCCGCTTGAAGGATCTCCTCGAGCACAACCCCGAAGCCACGGTGACCGACATCGAATACCTCAAGCTCGGGCGCCAGTATCGCCTTTCCGACAAGGCCAAGCTGACTCTGGGGCGGGACCAAAGCGGAAACGAAGCCCTCAAAGCCCTTCTGCGGGACCAGGATATCCTGCTGCGCACCCTTAACTTCTCGGGCCCCCTGGGGATCGTTTCCGGGGAGCCGACAATCGAGGACTTGAGTACCGCCGCCGCCATTCTGGCCTCCTACGGCAAGGGCAAGGATCAAAACCGCCTGGAGGTACTTCTGCGACAGGGAGAAACCAGCTGGACCGTCGAGGTCGCTCCTATGACGCGAGACAGGGTCAGCACCTACATCCTCTAGCGTTCCTTCTTTCCTCAAACGGCACAAAAAAAGCCCCCCGGAAAACCGGGGGGCTTTTTCTTCTTCAGCTCAGGGTCAGGCCGCCCATGCCGCCCATGCCGCCGGGCATGGCCGGTACGGCTTCATCCTTGGGAAGCTCGGCGATGACCGCTTCGGTGGTCAGCATCAGACCGGCAACCGAGGCCGCATTCTGCAGAGCGCTGCGGGAAACCTTGGTCGGGTCGATGATCCCTTTTTCGATCATGTCGCCATACACATCGGCAGAGGCGTCGAAACCGAAAGACCCCTTCTTGCTCATGACCTTGTCAACGACGATGGAGCCTTCCAGGCCGGCGTTGGCAGCGATCTGACGCAGAGGCTCCTCAAGAGCGCGCTTGACGATGTTCACACCGAACTGCTGCTCACCCACCAGCTTGAGGGGATTCAGGCTGGCGATGCAGCGAACCAGGGCGACACCGCCTCCGGGGACAATCCCTTCCTCAACAGCGGCGCGGGTTGCATGCAGAGCGTCCTCGACGCGAGCTTTCTTCTCTTTCATCTCCGTTTCGGTCGCAGCACCGACACGAACTACGGCGACGCCACCGACCAGTTTGGCCAGACGCTCCTGCAGCTTTTCACGATCGTAATCGCTGGTGGTCTCTTCCATCTGGGCACGGATCTGCTTGACGCGAGCCTGAATGTCCGCTTCGCTGCCGGCACCGTCAATAATGGTGGTGTTGTCTTTGTCGATGACGATGCGCTTGGCGCGGCCGAGCATATCCAGGGTAGCCGTCTCGAGCTTGAATCCGATGTCTTCGGAAATCACCCGGCCGCCGGTCAGGATAGCGATATCCTCGAGCATGGCCTTACGACGGTCGCCAAAGCCGGGGGCCTTGACAGCAGCCACATTCAGGGTGCCGCGCAGCTTGTTGACAACCAGGGTAGCCAGAGCCTCGCCCTCGACGTCTTCGGCAATGATCACCAGGGGACGGCCCTGCTTGGCTACCGGCTCAAGAACCGGCAGAAGGTCGCGCATGTTGCTGATCTTCTTGTCATGGATGAGGATCAGGGCGTCTTCCAGAACGGCTTCCATGCGCTCGGCGTCGGAAACGAAGTAGGGGGAGAGATAACCACGGTCGAACTGCATCCCCTCGACGGTCTCCAGAGTGGTTTCCATCGATTTGGCTTCCTCAACGGTGATGACCCCTTCCTTGCCGACTTTTTCCATCGCCTGGGCAAGAATGTCACCGATGGTCCTGTCGCTGTTGGCGGAAATGGTGCCTACCTGAGCAATTTCTTTGTGGTCCTTGATCGGCTTGGAGAGTTCCTTGAGGGTGCCGACAGCCACCTCGACAGCCTTGTCGATGCCACGCTTGATTTCCATGGGGTTATGGCCGGCGGTAACCAGCTTGACACCCTCGCGGTAAATGGCCTGGGCCAGAACGGTTGCGGTGGTGGTCCCGTCGCCGGCGACATCGGAGGTCTTGGAAGCGACTTCCTTGACCAACTGAGCGCCCATGTTTTCAAATTTGTCGTCGAGCTCGACTTCCTTGGCGACGGTTACACCGTCCTTGGTGATCAGGGGAGCCCCGAAAGATTTTTCGATAACGACATTACGCCCCTTGGGACCGAGAGTTACCTTGACGGCATCGGCCAGAGCATTGACGCCTTTGAGAATTTTAGCGCGGGCATCCTGCCCGAATTTGATGTCTTTAGCTGCCATGATGCTATTTCCTCCTTCTTCAGGTTAGCTGCGAAACGGATTATTTTTCGACAACGCCGAGAATGTCATCCTCGCGCATCATCAAGAATTCCTTGCCTTCAATCTTGATCTCGGTGCCGGCGTACTTGCCGAACAAGACCTTGTCGCCCACCTTGACATCCATCCCAAGAACCTTGCCGTCCTCGGTCACCTTGCCCTTGCCGGCGGCAACGACAACACCCTGCTGGGGTTTTTCCTTGGCGGAATCGGGGATGATCAAGCCCCCGGCGGTCATGGTCTCTTCCTGGACTCTCTCGACAATGATGCGATCGTGCAGCGGTCTGATGTTCATGGTCGTTCTCCTTTCATCTACGCGATATAAAAAGTTGCAGGGAAAGATCCCTAGGCTCCTTGGCCAGGCTGTTGTTAGCACTCTCCAAAAGGGAGTGCTAACAACAGCGCTAAATATAATCAGCTCCCTTAGAATGTCAAGGGGTTTCTGGCGAAAATATTTTTCACTACCTTAATCGTTGTCGCTGCCACGCGGACAAAGGGATTTCCTTGACATCTCCGTGCTCTTCGTGCTAATGACACGCCAAGTTCTACAGACAAACCAAGGGTCTCCTGTAACTGGCGAAAGGTGGAATACCACCGGGGAGCAGGACATCACAGACCCGTCAGCCGTTCGCCTGGGCTCCTCAGAATTCACTGGAGCCAGGCGTTTTTTTATTGGGTCGATTCTCAACAAGGAGATGATGACAATGGGTAAGAAACTCTACATTCCCGGACCGGTCGAAGTCAGCCGGGACGTCATGGAAGCCATGTGCGCCCCGATGATCGGACACCGGATGAAAGAATATGCGGTGCTGCACCAGCGGGTCACCCGCGGTCTCAAAAGCCTTCTCAATACGACGGACCCGGTTTTCCTGAGCACGTCCAGTGCTTTCGGAGTCATGGAGGGATCAGTACGCAACCTGGTCCAGAAGCGCTGCGCGAACTTTGGCAACGGCGCCTTCAGCACCAAATGGCATGATGTCACCCTGCGCTGCGGTCTTGAAGCCGATCTGTACAGCGCTGAATGGGGCCAGCCCATCACCCCGGAGATGGTGGACAAGGCCCTCGCCACCGGGCGCTATGACGCTATCACGCTGGTACACAATGAAACCTCCACCGGCGTCATGTCTCCGTTGGAAGACATTGCCGAGGTCGTCAAAAAATACCCCGAGGTCTCTTTTATCGTCGATACGGTCTCCTCCATGAGCGCCGTCCCCCTGGACCTCGCCTCCCTGCAGACCGATGTCTGCCTGGCGGGCGTTCAGAAAGCCTTCGGGCTTCCCCCGGGGCTGGCTGTATTTGCAGTATCCCGAAAAGCCTTGGACAAGGCCAAAACCACCCCGAATCGCGGCTACTATTTCGATTTCGAGGAGTTCGAGCAGAACGATCTGAAGGACAACACGCCCAGCACCCCCTGCATCAGCCTTATCTATGCCCTGGATCACCAGCTGGCCAAAATGATGAATGAAGGGCTGGAAGCCCGCTATGCACGCCATCGCACCATGGCGGAAGCCACCCGGGAATGGATTCAGAGCCAGGGATTCGGACTGTTCGCTGCCGAAGGCTACCGCTCCATGACACTGACCACCGGGCTGTGCGACGATCGCACCGATCTCGAAAAGCTTAAAAAGCTTGCGGCTGAGAAAGGCTATGCGATCGACAACGGCTACGGGAAAATCAAGAACAAAACCTTCCGCATTCCTCATATGGCGGACTTCACCATGGCGGACATGAACGAATTGTTCACCCTGTTGGAGGAACTTCTTCCCAAGGCTCGCTGAAAAATCCGCGTATCATCCACATGAAAAAACCCCGGAGAATAGAGTTCTCCGGGGTTTTTTCATGGTTTGAGGGACGAAAGGAACGGGGCGGCAGGTAGAAAGCCGCTTCGTATCATGACGTCAGGGAATGAACCGGCGGACTTTTTCCAGGAGAACCTCTTTTTTGACGGGCTTTTGAAGATAGCCCTCAGCACCGGAATTGGCAACCAGCCGTTCGAGTTCCGTCTCCGTTTTTGCCGAGATGAGCAACACGGGAATGGCACGGCTGGACTCACGCTCTTTGAGAAGGCGTACTTTGCGGTCGCCGTTAAGCATGGGCATTTCAACGTCGACTGGGCACGGCAAAGATAAAGGGATTGGCCTCGATGCCGGAGCTGGCTGTCACGACATCATACCCCGACTCCTCCAGGATGTCCTTGAGGATGGTTCGGGTGAGGGTACAGTCATCGATAACGACGATGCGTTTTTTCTTCATGACTTCGTGCTCTCAGGCTTTTGATTGAAGACCGGCACAGTCTTATAAAAATGTCTAATGTCTGATGTAAACGATCTGCCCCCACCTGTCAACAGGCAATCCCCAGCAAAGTCAGGCAGGTTCCAGCCCGGCGAACTTCAACAGCAGTTTTTTGGCCCCCACCGTATTGAAGTAGATAATCACCTTCTGGTTTTCCCCCTGTCCTTCCAGACGACGCACCGTCCCTACGCCAAACTTGACATGACGAACCCGGGTGCCGATACGCAGCCCTTCCTCGGCCTCCGGGACGACACGGACATCCTCTTCAAAAGAATTCTCCTCATCCCCGGAAAACACATCGGGTTCCACCTGCTCGAAAATGGAGGCCAGGTTATGGGGAGCCGACTTCTGCAGGGTCGATTTTTCACTGCCGGCAAGGAGCGTCGAGGGGATTTCGGCCAGAAAACGGCTCGGCGGGTTGAATTGAAAACTTCCATAAACCCTGCGTCGTCGGGCATAGGTAAAGTAGAGCTTTTCCATGGATCGGGTCATCCCCACATAGCAGAGACGACGCTCTTCCTCGACGTCCCCTCCGTCATCGCCCGAGCGCGTATGGGGAAACAACCCCTCCTCCATCCCCGTCATGAAGACAACAGGAAACTCCAGTCCCTTGGCGGCATGCAAGGTCATGAGCGTGACCCGGTCCAGACTCGGGTCATAGGAGTCGAGATCCGTGATCAGCGAAACCTGCTCGAGGTATTCCTGCAGGGTTCCTTCGGAGCCGTAATGCTCTTCCATGCCGGCCAGCAATTGTTCGAGGTTCTCCATTCGGCCGCGCGCCTCTTCGGTACGCTCCTCCCGCAGCATGGGGCCGTAGCCGCTCTCCTCGATAAGGGCGGCCGTCAGCTGCGGATACGGCGTATGCGCCGCACGAGCCTGAAAATCTTCCACCAGGGCGACAAATGCCCCGAGCCTGTTGACGGCAGCGCCCTTGATATCTCCGCGCTCGAGAGCGAGGCGACAGGCCGGGAAAAACCCGCCGGCTTCTTCCTCATACGCGGCAATGCGTTCCACCGTGGCGGCACCGAGTCCTCGAGCCGGGACATTGATGATGCGACGGGCCGAAACCGCATCGGCCGGATTGACCATCACCCGCAAATAGGCCAGGACATCCTTGATCTCCATGCGGCTGTAAAATTTCTGCCCGCCGAACATGACATAGGGAATCCCCCGACTGCGCAGGCCTTCTTCCAGGGAACGGGACTGTACGTTGGTGCGGTAGAAAACCGCCATATCCCTCAGGTGCCGCCCACTCTCCCGGAGCCGGGCGATTTCGCCGGCGACGTAACGGGCTTCCTCAAGGTCGTCGGCCAGGGGCTCCAAGGTGATCTTGTCGCCGCTCGGGTTCTCCGTCCACAGGGTCTTGCCCTTGCGCCCGACATTGCGGGCCACCACATGTCCGGCGGCCTCAAGCACCGTTGTGGTGGAGCGGTAATTCTGCTCCAGACGGATGACCCGTGTTCCCGGATAATCCCTCTCGAAACCGAGGATGTTGCCGATCTCCGCCCCTCGCCAGGCATAGATGGACTGATCGTCGTCTCCGACCACACAGAGATTGCCGTGCCCGGACGCCAGCAGTCGGACCAGGCGGTACTGCACCTGGTTGGTGTCTTGAAACTCGTCCACCAGAATATACTGAAATCGGCTCCGATATCGGTCGAGGATTTCCGGGTGTTCCTCGAACAGGGCGATCGTGTAAAGAATCAGGTCGCCGAAATCCAGAGCGTTCGCCTGTTTCATCTTGCGCTGATACAGGGCATAGATCTGGATAAGGATGTTTTCGCGCTGGTCCTGCCCTTCCAAAGCCTCCGGGAACAACCCCCGGTTCTTGCACCCGTCAATATACGTTGCCGCCGCGCGCTCCTTGGCCATCTTCTCGGAAACCCGCAGTTCCCGGAGCACCTCTTTGAGAAGGCGCAGCTGATCCTGGTCATCGTAAATGGTGAAGTCCGCGGAAAATCCCAGAGCAGAGATCTCCCGGCGCAGAATGCGCACGCAGGTGGCATGGAAGGTGGCGACCCAGGGGAGTTCGCCTCCCCCGAGCAGCTTTTCAAGCCGCTCTTTCATCTCGGCAGCGGCCTTGTTGGTAAAGGTCACCGCCAGAATCCGCCAGGGCTCGACCCCGCACGTGCGCATCAGATAGGCGACGCGGTGAATCAGCGTCCGGGTCTTTCCCGAACCGGCGCCCGCCAGGATCAGCATGGGACCGTCGGTTGTCTCCACGGCCTGTCGTTGGGGCGCGTTGAGCCCCTTGAGCAGATCGATCACGCTATTGCTCCTCCAGGGTACGGCTCATCAGCACCTTGTTGTAAGCCGATACCATGTCGCGACGGGAAATGATCCCCAGCAGTTTGCGGTGGGTTTCCCGGTCGACCACGGGGAGCTGTTCAATGTTGCGGTAGCCGATCTTGCGCATGGCCTGGTCGAGGTCTTCATCGGCATGGGCGGTGATCACCGTTTCGGTTGCCAGCTCCTTGACCACGACCAGATCCATCAGGTCGCGTTCGAAAACCACGCCCATGAAATCCTGAACCGAGATGATGCCGGTCAGTTCGCCGTTACTGTCGATCAATGGGAAGTTGGTATGTTTGGTCTGCTCGATAAAATCGGCAAACTGGCCCAGGGTCATGCTTTCGGAAATGCTTTCCACGTCGCGGACCATCACCTCGCCGACTTTCAGCGACTTCATGATGTTG
>QKGY01000239.1 GCA_003250235.1 Desulfuromonadaceae bacterium | reverse complement strand
GACCTGAAGTTCGTCTTCAAGGGAGGAACCAGCCTTCTGCTCCACGTCCCGATCATTCGCCGGTTGTCCATTGACATCGATATCCTCTGTTCCGCCCCGCCTGATGAACTGGACCGGATTCTTGATAAAGTGGCGAATGTACCGCCATTCCTACGTTTTGAAGAAGATGAACGTGGCTCCCGCGGCCTGCCTGAACGGCGACACTTCAAGTTTTTCTATACGCCTCTCGTTGCCGGCAATCCCGCCCCCTATGTCTTTCTGGATGTCGTGGAAGAACCGCATGTTCCCCATGAGGTTATAGTCAAGTCAATAACTCCGAACATATTGGAAATCAGGCGCGAGATTCCAGTCACCGTCCCCACGGTGGAAAGTCTGCTGGCGGACAAGCTGAGCGCCTTTGCCCCAAGGACAACCGGCGTTCCGTTTACCCCAGACAATGGCAATTCACCCGACACCATGCAAATCATCAAGCAGCTGTTTGATGTGGGAGAACTGTTCAACCTTTCAGACGACTTGCCGGCGGTACGTCGAGTGTACCAACGGGTTTTCGACCTGGAAAATGGCTATCGCGGCAGCGGGTTTATCGCTCGTGAAGCACTGGAAGACACGCTTCAAGCATCTCTGAGCCTCAGTCTGCATCGCCTCAAAGGTGTGAAAGATACCCCGGAAGCTCTCATGCTTGAAGATGGTGTGCGGAAACTGACTTCCCATCTCGTCAACCACCGCTTCAACCTGGACATGGCCAAGCTGGCGGCGGCAAAAGCCGCATTGATGGCCAGACTCATTGCAAACGAAGAATCAGGTCCATTGCTGGGAATATTCAGAACCGTGCCCCCACCGGAAGAGCTTCGCCAATTGGAAATTTCCGGCGACTGGCAACGTCTCAACCGTCTGAAAGCAACCAATCCTGAAGCCTTCTGGTACTGGTATCAAACGAGCAGATTATAGCCGATGAGTCCTCGTTATGCAGGGGGGCGAGTGGTTGTGGTTTTATGGCTTGAGCGGCAACAATTTGTCGGAAAAAGGGACATCCCCGGTTCCTACTCTTCGGTCATCGCACCATTGAAAATGGGTTCAGAAATTGATGCCCCCACAAATAGTTTTTATCGACCGGACCAAGCCCCGCTTCTCCACAGACCAACTCCCAATTGTCACGAATGGCCGTCTCGATCCGGTCGATAACGCCGACAGTGAAAGCAAGGTCGAACCTGATTTATCGATCTTTTGACCTAAAAATGACTCGCGAATGAAATCAAAAAAAGTAAGACAACAATCTTCGGAAATCTCGGGTCCTTTTCTCAGAGCGGTGACCAGTATCCCTGAGAAAATGGACATGTCGCGATATCCCTTTAACATCAGAGCTTATTCTCAAGGAATAAATCTTCGGTTCCGTAGCAATGTGACTTTTTTTGTAGGAGAAAACGGCAGCGGTAAATCAACGCTTTTGGAGGCTATCGCCGAGTGCTGCGGATTCAATCCGCAAGGGGGCAACCGGGATCATAATTTTGCGGCATTCGCGGATCGGTCTGCTCTGGCGCAAGCTCTCAGGCTTTCATGGCTGCCGAAAACGACCGAAGGGTTTTTCATGCGGGCGGAGAGTTTTTTAACTTCGCCACCTATATTGACCAAACGTCAAATCTGCGTGCCTATGGAGGCAAGTCGCTGCATGAGCAGTCCCATGGGGAATCCTTTTTGGCTTTGTTTAACAACCGGTTCGAACAGGGGCTTTACATCCTAGACGAACCCGAGGCGGCTCTTTCGCCGCAACGTCAACTGACTTTCCTCAAAATTCTCCATGACCTCGAAAAGTCGGGTTATGCCCAATTTCTCATCTCAACCCACTCCCCCATTATTCTCAGCTATCCCGGCGCGGTCCTCTATAACTTGGACGGGCCGTCAATCCAGGAGGTTGATTATCATGATACGGAACACTATCTCGTTACCCGCGACTTTTTAAATTCGCCGGAAAGGTTTTTTAAATACCTTTTCTCCGACTCGGATGATGGTAACGACCGACTCTGAAAACAACTTGTTTGGCCTAAAAAGGAAACGGAACAAGCGGGACGCCCACTGGTTCCTCAAGACGTAAAGCAGCCCAACTTGCAATGAACCAAGTTGGGCTGTCCTGCATTTTTGCGATAATTTCTAATCGCTCACATGCTCAAACCAGGTGGCGGCACTGCCGTCAAGCTCTTCCTGGATGGCGATATGCGTCATGGCGATGGTGAGCGAGGCACCGTGCCAGTGCTTTTCATGGGGAGGAATCCAGACGACATCCCCTGGACGGATCTCCTCGACAGGGCCACCATCATGCTGCACCCGGCCGCAGCCGGCCGTGACGATCAGGGTCTGTACGAACCGAGCATCTGCCTGGTCGCTCAGAGGGGCAGGCATTATATGGGAGGCCGATCTCTTTACGCCTTATGAAATATCAAGGTTGAATTGTGTCCGCCAAATCCGAAAGAATTGCTGGCGGCGCAGGCAAATGAGTGTTCGACCGGACCTTTGGTGCAACAATCCAGTTCAATTTGCGGATCTTGCTCTTCCAGGTTAAGCGTCGGATGCAGCCGCTGCTCCAGCAGGCTTTGCACGGTCACGACCGCCTCGATGGCGGATGCGGCCCCGAGCGGATGGCCGAGCATCGATTTCGTCGCATTGATTTTCAAGTGAGCCGTTCTGCCATCAAACGCCTGGCGGATGGCGCGGCATTCGGCAATATCCCCAAGGTGGCTGGCGGTGGCGTGGGTATTGATGTACCCGACATCGGCGGGGCTGATCCCTGCGTCTTGCAGGGCGGAGCTGATGCATAGGCGGACACCTTCGCCGTCTTCACGGGGGGCCGTCATGTGGTAGGCGTCACTGGTTTCCGCATAACCGATCAGGTGCGCGAGAATCTTCGCGCCGCGGGCTTTTGCATGGCGATAAGATTCCAATACCAGGGTGCCGGCCCCTTCGCCGACGACAAAGCCATCGCGATGAAGATCAAAGGGTCGGGATGCCCGCTGCGGCTCATCATTACGGGTCGAAAGGGCCTTCATCGCGGAAAATCCCGCCAGAGCAATGGGACAAACCGCCTCTTCCGCGCCACCGGTGAGCATGACATCACAGCGGCCCAGACGGATCTGGTCAGCCGCCGCCATGATGGCGTGATTGGATGAGGCGCAGGCCGACACCGTAGTGTGGTTTGGACCCATCCACCCCAGGCGCATGGCCATGATTCCGGCGGCCATGTTGGCAATGGTCATGGGGATGAAGAAGGGGGACACCCAGTGCGGTGACTTGGTGGCGCAGATCACCGAATTATCATGAAAGTGCTCAATCCCGCCCATGCCGGTGCCGAAAATCACCCCGGCCCGTTTAATGTCCACCGCGTCTTTGGCAATCCCGGCCATTTCCAGGGCTTTTTCGGCAGAATAGACCTGATACATGATATTGCGGCTGGTACGTTTGGCATCCCGCTCGGAGAAGTATGCCGAAGGATCAAAGGCTTTGACTTCACCGGCAAACTTAACGTGATAATTTTCCGTATCAAACCTCTCGATGGCCGACACTCCCGATTCCCCTTGCATCAGGTTGGACCAGAATTCATCGACCTCATTGCCGAGGGGAGTCACCACCCCCATACCGGTAACCACCACATCTTTCATGGCTGAAGCTCCTCAGGTTGCGGCATGACCGCTTCTGCACGGATGCCTTTTGTTACAAGTCAACCATAGAGACCTGCAAATTGCAAAAAAGGCAAGTTGCCGTCATGAGAAAAAAAACGGCAAACGGAGTCTCCCTCGCAGTTTGTTAGATGGCCCGTGGCCTCGATATCTTCAGGGACAAGTGGACCCTGCTGGTGATTCGCGACCGCTGCCAAACACCGCTATGGGGAGGTCACCGCGTCGTCGGAAAAAATCCCGACCAACATCCCGGCGGACCGCTCAAGCGCTTTATTTATCTCGTTTAGCCAATATACTTTTTAGGACAGGACACCATCTGGTCCGAACCGGCGAAATAAAAGGAGCAAAATATGATGCCCTCGCAAAAAAAGAAATAGATTTAAGTATCTGAAATAATTGAGAAACAATCCATTTCTTGCTTTATCCGGAAGCCCTTTTGTGATAGGATTACCCAATAAATTCAATGGGTTATCCGGAGTTGCCATGATTCACGTCAAAGACCACAAACAACGCGACATGTTCCATCCTTTTGAGCATCTCGGCCCCAAACGGCTGGCCCTTCTAGAGGCCTCCTGGGCGCATTTGTTTCGGGAAGAGATCCTCCACAAGC
>QKGY01000165.1 GCA_003250235.1 Desulfuromonadaceae bacterium | reverse complement strand
GATCACGCCGACGAGACCGGCCCAGAAAGCCCCGAGGGCATAAGCCGACAGCTTGGTGCGTGCCATGTCGATCCCCATCGCCACGCAGGCGATCTCGTCTTCGCGCAAGGCGATCCAGGCCCGGCCGATACGCGAATCCTTGAGCCGGTTGACCACGAAAATGGTGAACAGGACCAGGAGGATCATCAGGTAGTAGGTATAGATCGTGGCGGCCGAAATGCTCATCTCGATTCCGAACAGCCCCGGTCGGGCGATATTGGCGATCCCCTTGGCGCCGTTAAACACCTCCTCCCAGTTCTCGATGATGATTTTGGCGATGGAGCCGAAACCGAGAGTGACGATGGCCAGGTAGTCGCCGCGCAGACGCAGGATCGGGAAACCCAGCAGGGTGCCTAGCAGAGCGCCCATCAGGCCGCCCAGAGGCAGACACACCCAGAAGCCCATGCCGAAATGGGTATTGAGAATGGCATAGGTATAAGCGCCGGCGGCAAAAAAGGCGACGTAACCCAGGTCGAGGAGCCCGGCCAGCCCGACGGTGATATTGAGTCCGAGACCCAGAACCACGAAAATCAGGGCGAGCACCATGATGTTGACCTGGTAGGAGTCGAAAACCCAGGGGAAGAGCGCCGAGAAGGCCAGAAGAACGCCCAGCGCCGGACGATAGAGTTTGGGGTCCTCCATCAGCCTCTGTCCAAGCCCCACCTTGATCTGCTCTTCGCCCATTTCCGCTTTTTTGGAGCGGTGAGCGCGCCTTTCGATGGCCCAGCGCCAGATCAAGGACAGGAAAAAAGCCCCCAACCCGATCCACAGCATATTGAACCAGCGCCATTCGACCAGATCCTTCAGGGTATTGACCTTGACCACCACGAAGGGGAAGGTGAGAAACATAAACCAGAGGGCAATGCCCAGAGAACGTTTGATATTTGCAATCATGGTTTCTTATCCGCCGGAAACAATCAGACTTTCTGCTTGACCGCCTTGCCGAGCAGGCCGGACGGACGCAGAATCAGAATCAGAACGAGCACACCGAAGGCAAAAACATCCTCATAGGCACTCGACACATAGCCCGCCGCAAAGGACTCCGCCAGTCCGAGCACCAAGCCACCGAGGGCTGCCCCCGGAATATTGCCGATCCCGCCGAGTACCGCCGCCGTAAAAGCCTTCACGCCAGCCATGAAGCCGATATAGAAGTTGATCTGCCCGATGTAGGAGCCGACCAGAACGCCGCCGATGGCCGCCAGGACCGAACCGATGATAAAGGTGACGGAGATCACCCGGTCGACGTTGATTCCGGACAGCCGCGCCATGATCATGTCCTGCTGGGTGGCCCTCATGGCTTTGCCGATTCGCGTGTACTTGATGAGAAGCGTCAGCCCTACCATGCTCAGCGCGCTGGTCACCAGGATCACCAGTTCCGCCGAACCCATGATGTGGGCGATGGGCTCCATGAACTCAAAAGACGGAACCAGCTGCGGAAAGGGGAGAAAATCGGGGGTTTGTGCCAGCAGCACGTAATTCTGCAAAAACAGCGACATGCCGATGGCGCTGATCAGAGGGGAGAGCCTCGGCGCATTGCGCAACGGCCGGTAGGCAATCCGCTCCAGGGTAAATCCGTAGGCGGCGGCGTAGATCACCGCGATCAGCGCGGCCAGGATGAGAATGGACACCCCGGAAAACCCGTAGATCGTCAACACCCCGGAGACAATCAGAGCGACGAACGCACCGATCATGTAAATCTCGCCGTGCGCGAAATTGATCAACTGGATGATGCCGTACACCATGGTGTAGCCCAGGGCGATGAGCGCGTAGATGCTCCCCCGGGTCAACCCGCTGAGGAATAGTTCGAGAAAGTAATCCATGTTGCCTATTTCCGTGGGAATCGGACCGTCTCCGGCGGCATTGGCCGGAAGGGTGTACCAGAGACGAAGCCCGGATGCGAGTCGCTTCAGGCGGACATGATCAGGGGACAGACCTTACAGCCTGTCCCCTGAATATCCCGCGACAATTTACTTATTGAACTTCGACGAACTTGCCGTCTTTAACTTGGTAAACCGAGAAGCCGACGCCCTCGGCGTCGCCCTTGCTGTCGAACTTGATCTTGCCGACCGTCGTCTCGACATACGAGTTCTTCAGGGCATGGGAAAGTTTGGCGTAGTCGGTGCCGCCGGCAACTTTGATGGCGTTCAGAGCCGCCTGCATGGCTGCATAACCCTGGTCGAAGAAGGTCCCGGGCTCCTTGCCGTATTGCTTCACGTACGCTTCATGAGCCGCTTTGTTGAGGGGGTACTTGGAGACGTCCATGGGACCGGTAGCATAAACGCCTTCGGCATTGCGGCCGGCAATCTCCAGGAAACCGTCGCCTTTGATGCCGTCGGGACCGATGAAGGGAATGTCGACGCGCTTCTTCTTCATCTGGCCGACCAGTTTGGAAGCCTCGGGATGATACCCGCCGAAGACAACGACGTCAGCGCCTTCACGGCGGATCTTCTGAACCACGGCGGAGTAATCCATGGCGCCGGGGGTGATCCCCTCGTACATGACGACCTTGGCTTTTCCGCCCTTCTCGATGAACTGCTGGGCGAAATCGGCGAAGCCTTTGCCGTAGTCGCCTTTGTCATGAATGATGGCGATCTTTTTGGCGCCGAGCTTGCCGGTGGCAAAATCGGCGGCCAGTTTGCCCTGCATATCGTCAGGAGCGATGGTACGGTAGAAATTGGGGTATTCGCCGCTCTGGGTCAGAGGAGGATTGGTGGCCGAAGGGGAGATGGCGATGACGTTGGCTTCTTTATAAATTCCCATAGCCGCTTTGGTGGCACCGGAGCAGACGTGGCCGATAACGATGGAGACACCGTCGGAAACCAGCTTGGTGGCCACGTTGGTGGCGATTTCAGGCTTGCATTGGTCGTCCATGGGCAACAGTTCGATCTGCTTACCGAGTACGCCACCCGAAGCATTAACCTGGGCCGTGACCATCTGGCAGGCTTCCATGGTGGGGATGCCGTAAGGGGCCAGGTCTCCGGTGTGGGGACCTGCAACACCGATCTTGATGGTGTCCGCAGCCAGGCCGTTGGCGGCAACAGTCAGCAGACACAGGCTGAAGACAGAAACAAGACGTCTAAGACGTCTGAAACGATTTGCTTTCATACTTTCCTCCTTGTCGAGATGGGATAACAGCGAGTTCCAGCAAACTTTAGGTATAGCTTCAAACATTGGCGGGCGTCAAGCGCCATTCGTTTGAAATTTCGATGAATTTTATCCAATTATTCCCCGAAAACAAACCGGCGCGATTAAAATATGGCGCGCCCTGGCCGCAATAGGCCAACACTCGCCACCAATCATCGCGTACGACACCTGGCAACGGTTATCGATCACCATAGGGGCCCCGACAGCGCCTGCTCGACGCTTCTGCATTTTCACGCACGCTCTTCGAGAAGAGCATCCACTCAACACGAGGGGCGGGCCACAGAAAAAAAATACGGAACCCCTGCCATCGCACTCCATGAGTGCATGCTCATGAGTACTCATTCCACCCAGAAACCGGCTTGCTTTAAGACTTGTAGCCCCGTGTTTGGCATGGTATAAGCAATTTTGCCGTATTTTTTGTTTTTCACCGGCAAAGTTTTATTCAACCTGTTCAAACCCAAGGAACCTACCATGAAACGAGGCAGAAAGGAAGCTGTTCAGATCATCTGTCCGAAGTGCAGGTTTACTGAAATCGTCTATCTGCCGATGGACGATCTGCCGCTCTGCCCCGAATGTCGCACCCCCATGGTCATACAGGAATTGCTTGACGAGGGAAAGTCCTACTGATTTTCTCCCGTTTTTCTATTCAACCCAAGGAGGATTGAGATGAAAAGGATTGTTCTTCTGCTTTGTGCCCTGGCGCTGGTGATGGCCTCCGCCCCCTTCTCCATGGCGGACACCCTGGACGACATCAAAGCGGCCGGCGTTTTGCGCGTCGGCATGGAGCCCGGCTACATGCCCTTCGAGCTGACCAACCAGAAAGGTGAGATCATCGGGTTCGACGTGGACGTGGCCAAACGCATGGCGAAGAAACTCGGCGTCAAGCTCGAACTGGTCAGCACCGCCTGGGACGGCATCATCCCCTCGCTGATGACCAGCAAATTCGACGTCATCATGAGCGGCATGACCATCACCGACGAGCGCAGCCAGGTCGTGGACTTCGCCGATCCCTACATCATCATCGGCCAGACGGCCCTGGTCCGCAAGGATCTGGCCGGCGAGATCAAATCCTACAAAGACCTGAACAACCCCAAATACAAAATCGCCTCCAAGCTGGGCACCACGGGCGAATTCGCCGCCAAGGAGACCTTCCCCAAGGCTCAGTACTTCTCCTATGAGACCGAGCAGGAAGGGGTCATGGAAGTGGTCAGCGGCAAAATCGACGCCTTCATCTACGACTCGCCCTACAATGCCGTTGCCTATGCGGAAAAAGGCCAGGGCAAACTGGTCTTCCTCGACCAGCCCTTCACCGAAGAGAAACTCGGCTGGGCCGTGCGCAAAGAGAACCCCAAGTTCATGGCATTCCTCAACAGTTTCCTGAAAGAGATCAAGGAAGACGGCACCTACGGCAAAATCTACAACAAATGGTTCATGGATGATGCCTGGCTGAAGGAACTTCATTAATTCATTTATCGGCAAACCAAAAAGCGGCCCCGGAAGGGGCCGCTTCATTGCGGAAAGACATTATTTTGAACACCGGCAACACACAGATCTACTCGAAGCTCCTGCTTGCGGCCATCCTCATTCTGGCCACTGCGGGGATGTGGGGCGCAACGGCGCGGGTGGACTACACCTGGCGCTGGGAACGGGTCCCCCAGTATTTTCTGTACAAGGGCGAAGAAGCTCACAAGGCCGCCCAGGACGCCAAGGTGGCCCGGATTCAGCCCCAGGGCAAATCGACTGCCGTCACTCTGGACTATGATGACGGTACCCAGGAGCAGTTCGTGGTCGACACGGACGCGCTCAAGGTGACCCAGGGAGAGACCCTCTTCGGCGGCGACACCGTCGGGTTTACCAGCTCCTGGCACGTTGGGCCGCTGATCAAGGGGCTCTGGGTGACCTTTTGGCTTTCCGGCCTCTCGGGCATCCTCGGACTGGCTCTCGGGCTGGTGACGGGACTGTGCCGCATCTCGAAGAACTACACCCTGAGGGGACTGGCTTCACTCTACGTCGAGCTGATTCGGGGCACCCCGCTGCTGGTACAGATCTTTATCTTCTACTTTTTCATCGGCACCGTCCTCAATCTCGACCGTATGGTCGCCGGGGTGGGCGCCTTGGGCATCTTTGCCGGCGCCTATATCGCCGAAATCATCCGCGCCGGTATTCAGTCCATTCCTCGCGGCCAGATGGAGGCCGCGCGGTCCCTCGGCATGACGGTGCCCCAGGCCATGCGCCACATCATCCTGCCGCAGGCCTTCAAGCGGACCCTCCCCCCCCTGGCCGGGCAGTTCATCAGCCTGATCAAGGACTCCTCGCTGGTTTCGGTCATCGCCATCACCGATCTCACCAAGAGCGGCCGCGAGGTTATCACCTCGTCCTTCGCCACTTTCGAGGTCTGGTTCACCGTTGCCGCGCTTTACCTTATCGTCACATCCCTGCTGTCGCAGGTGGTTTTCTGGATGGAACGGAGGCTTTCGGTCAGTGATTGATGCACGCAATGTCGTAAAAACCTTCCACGGTCGCGGCCAGGTGGTTCGTGCCGTGGATGACGTAACCACCGCCGTCACCAAAGGAGAGGTCGTGGTAATCATCGGCCCTTCCGGTTCGGGAAAATCCACTTTCCTGCGCTGCCTGAACGGCCTCGAAACCTTCGACTCCGGGCACATCGTCATCGACGGCATGGATCTGGCGGCCAAAAAGACCGACATCAACCTGGTCCGGCGCGAAGTCGGCATGGTGTTTCAGCAGTTCAATCTTTTCCCCCACAAGACGGTGCTGGAGAACATCACTCTGGCCCAACAGGTCGTACGGGGACGCAAACCGGCCGAAGCAGAGGAAACCGCCCGCAAGCTGCTGAAAAAAGTCGGTATCGCCGAAAAGGAAGCCGAGTACCCGGCACGCCTCTCCGGCGGACAGCAGCAGAGGGTTGCCATCGCCCGCGCCCTGGCCATGAACCCCAAGGTCATGCTTTTCGACGAGCCGACCAGCGCCCTCGACCCCGAAATGGTGGGGGAGGTTCTCGATGTCATGAAGCAGCTGGCCCGCGAAGGGATGACCATGGTGGTCGTCACCCACGAGATGGGCTTTGCCCGCGAGGTCGCGGACCGCGTCCTGTTCATGGATGCCGGGAAACTGGTCGAGGAGGGGATTCCGTCGGAGATCTTCTCGAACCCGAAAGAGGAGCGGACCAAGATCTTCCTCAATCAGGTTCTCTGAGCCGGTTCGTACATCACCGCTTTACTGGGACGCCTCAGGGCGTCCTTTTCATTGGAGCTTTCTGTAGGGGGACGCTGTGATGGGAGACTGTGTTGACGCCAAGGAGGATGCCGGGCAGCAGCCCGGCGTCGTCACCAAAGGCTGGCTGAAAGAAGGGGCGGCAGCCGCGGCGCCCATCGCGCTCGGCTATTTTCCCTTGGGGCTGGCCATGGGCGTCTTGGGCCAGAAAGCCGGACTCTCCCCCGGGATGGTCGGTCTGATGTCCCTGTTCGTCTACGCCGGAAGCTCCCAGTTCATCGCGGTCGCCATGCTGAGCGCCGGGGCGGGTCCGGCCTCGATCATCCTCACCACCTTCGTCGTCAACTTCCGCCACCTGCTCATGAGTTTCGCGCTTTCGGTGAACCTGCGCCACATTCACCGGGGGTTTCTCTCCCTGCTGGCCTTCGGGGTCACCGACGAGAGCTTCGCCGTCAATATGACCCGCTTCCGGCAAGGAGGTTGGGATCGCTGGCGTTCTCTGGCTGTCAACGAGACCGCCCATGTGGCCTGGCTCAGCGCCACCATCTGCGGGGCCCTGGTCGGGGAATTCATTCCGCCCGGCGCCCTGGGGATCGACTACGCGCTGGTGGCCATGTTCCTGTGCCTGCTGGTGTTCCAGCTGCACGACCGGATCGCCGCCCTGACCGCCCTGGCCGCTGTCGGTCTTTCCATCCTGCTCTACCTGACCGTTCCGGGAAATTCCTACGTGGTCCTGGCCTCGCTCGGCGCAGCTACCATCGGCTACTTTCTGCAAAAACGCAAGTCCCGCATCCGGAGGCCCGCATGAGCCTTTTCGATTACCTGCTGCTGATCGCCGGCATGGGAGCCGTCACCTACATCCCCCGCTGGCTGCCTCTCTTTGCCCTGGCAAAAACAAAGCTCCCAGATCCCCTGGTGGAATGGCTGCGCCTGATCCCCGTGGCGATCCTCAGCGCGCTGCTGGCCCCGGCCCTGCTGGCGGACGG
>QKGY01000446.1 GCA_003250235.1 Desulfuromonadaceae bacterium | reverse complement strand
GAACACATCCGCCTTGTCCACCTCGGTGACCAGGAACTCTCCTCCCTTGTATATTCTCTCCGTCATAGATCACCTCGCTCGTGAATAGAAAACCGTAGCCGGCTCAGAGTTTTTCAAAAATGCCCGCAGCGCCCATGCCTCCTCCGATACACATGGTCACCATGCCGTATTTCTCCTTGCGCCGGCCCATCTCCGACAGCAGGGTGGCTGTCAGCTTCGCCCCGGTGCATCCCAGGGGATGGCCGAGGGCTATGGCGCCGCCGTTGACATTGACGATATCGGGATTCAGATCGAGCTCCCGCACCACGGCCAGGGACTGGGCCGCAAACGCCTCGTTGAGTTCGATCAGCCCGATGTCGGACTGCTTCAGCCCTGCCATTTTCAGCGCCCGGGGCACCGCCTCCACCGGACCGATCCCCATGATCTCGGGGGGAACCCCACGAACGGCAAAAGACAGGAAACGGGCTATGGGCTCTTTGCCCGAGCGCTTCAAGTACTCTTCGGAAACCACCAGGACCGCCGCTGCCCCATCGGTCATTTGCGAGGCGTTCCCGGCGGTTACCGAACCGTCCTGCTTGAACGCCGGTTTGAGCCGCGCCAGCCCTTCACGGGTCGTGTCAGCGCGAACGCCGTCATCGGCGGATACGGTCTCGACCTGTCGGGTCATCTTTGCGCCGACAAGCGCGGCATGATCGACTTCCACCGGAATGATCTCCGCATCAAACCGCCCCTCGGCCTGAGCCTTGGCCGCCTTCTGGTGGCTGGAGCAGGCAAAGGCATCCTGATCGTCCCGGGATACCTGGTAGCGTTGCGCCACCAACTCCGCGGTGATCCCCATGGAGGCGTAGGATTCGGGCCATTCGCCGACCAGGGTGGGATTGGCACTGTACTTGTTACCCCCCATGGGAACCAGGCTCATCGACTCGGCGCCGCCGGCCAGGATGCAGTCGGCAAAACCGGCCATGATCCGTTCCGCCGCCAGGGCAATGGTCTGGAGCCCCGAGGAACAGAAGCGGTTGACGGTCTGCGCCGGCACGTGGTAGGGCAGACCGGCGCGCAGGGAGGCGATCCGCGCCATATTCATCCCCTGCTCGCCTTCCGGAAAAGCGCAGCCGATAATGACGTCGTCAATACCCTCGGGATCAATGCCCGTACGCTTCACCAGCCCGCTGATCGCCGCCGCAGCCAGGTCATCCGGGCGCATCGCCTTGAACTTGCCGCGGTTGGCGCGACACCCCGGGGTTCGATAGGCTGCCAGTATGTATGCTTTTTTCATAAAATCCTCCAAAATCTTCTGTCCGTGCCGGAATCCGAACGATTCATCCCCTGCGTCCTAGTTCCTGAGCGGCTTGCCCTTTTTGAGCATGTGCTGAATCCGTTCGGCCGTCTTCTTGTTGCCGCTGAGCTTCAGGAACGCCTCCCGCTCCAGATCCAGGAGGTACTGCTCGGTGATGAGGGTCCCTGCCGGCACGTCCCCGCCAGTGATGACACCGGCAATGATTCCGGCCATCTCCGCCTCATACTCAGTGACGAATCCTCCCATCTTCAGATTCCACAACTGGCTCTTCATGCTGGCCGCCACGCTTCTGCCCGGCGCCTTGAGCCCCTGCTCCGGCCGCGAAGGCCTATAGTTTCGCGCCAGGGCGATGACCTTCTGCTTCGCGTCGGCGATCAGATTGGCCAGGTTCATGGTGATGGAATCGCCCTGGCGCAGATAACCCAAACCGTAAAGTTCGGCGGCGCTGGTCGAGACTTTGGCCATGCCGATGTTCTGGAAATTTTTGAACAGGAAGGGAGAAACGTCGGCGCCGGCCTGCTCGGCGTCGCGGATAGCCCGGATGGCCAGCTCCTTGGTGCCGCCTCCGGCCGGAAGCAGCCCCACGCCGATCTCCACCAGCCCCATATAGGTTTCCGCATGCGCGTTGATGGCATCGGCATGAAGACAGAACTCGCACCCCCCGCCCAACGTCATGTTGAAGGGGGCCGCGACCACCGGAACCCGGGCATACTTGACGGCCATGGTCGCTTTCTGGAATCCCCGGACCGCCAGTTCCACATCGTCATAAGCGCCCTCGGCGATGGCGACTGCCAGCATCATCAGGTTGGCCCCGACGGAAAAATTCGCCCCCTGATTGCCGATTACCAGACCGACCCCTTCAGCTTCCGCGCGGGCAATCGCCTTGTGGGTCATCGCCAGAATATCGCCGCTGATGGCGTTCATCTTGGAGTGGAATTCCAGCCCGAAGACCCCGTCTCCCAAATCGACGATGGAACAGTTGCCGTTCTCCTCCACCACGGCCCCTCTCTTCTTGATCAGCGTCAGGTCGATCTGATCCGGATCGACCGGCACAGCGGCGTAATCGCCAGTGAGAGGATTGCAGAAATATTTCACCCCATCTTCGAAGCGATAGAACCGGGAGATCTTTTTGAGGATTTCCGGCACCTCGACGCCATCTCGGGCAGCACGTTCGACAAAATACGGAACCCCGATCGCATCGAACATTTCAAACGGGCCGATATCCCAGTTGAATCCCCACCGCATGGCATTGTCGATATTGACGATGTCGCCGGCGATTTCCGGGATACGTCTCAAGGTGTAAAGCAGGGTGTCCCGCAGGCTCTTCCAGGCGAACTCCGCCCCCTGATCCGTCCCCTCAATGACCATCTTGAGCCGTTTGCCGGGATCATCGACCTGCTTGCCCGCCTCGACGGACGCAAACTTCGGACGAGCCGACGGCTTGTAGTCGCCGCTGGTGTAGTCGTAATAGAAGATCTGCGTCCCCTCGTCGGTCTTTTCCTTGCGGAAGAACCCTTTTTTCGCTTTATTTCCCAGCAGTCCCTTCTGCACCATGTCCGCCATGAAGTCGGGCACCGCGAACACCTGCCGCTCTTCATCGTCCGGAAGCAGTTCAAAGGAATTGTTCCCCACATGCACCAGGGTGTCGATACCCACCAGGTCCGAGGTGCGGAAGGCCGCGCTTCGCGGCCGGGCTGTCGCCGGGCCGGCCACGGCATCGACCTCTTCCACGGTCATGCCCATGGCCATCATGTGCTGAACCGCCTTGAAGATGGCATACACCCCGATCCGGTTGGCGATAAAGTTGGGGGTATCCTTGGCGTAAACCACCCCTTTGCCCAGTCTTTGTCCGATAAAATCAGCCATGGATTTCAGCACGGCAGGATCCGTCTCCCGGCATCCCACCACCTCGACCAGGCGCATGTATCGGGGCGGGTTGAAAAAATGCGTGACCAGAAAGTTCTTGCGCATCGCCGGCGGCAGGACCTCGGCCATAGCGTTGACCGAAAGCCCGCTGGTGTTGGTGGAGAGCACGGCGCCTTCCGGCAGGTTGGGAACCACCTTTTCCGTCAGCAGCTTCTTCTTGATCGGCATGCTCTCCACGACAACTTCGACCACCCAGTCGCAGTTGCCTAACCGGGACATGTCATCTTCGAAATTGCCGACCTCGATCAGGCCGGCATACTCCTTACGGTAGAAGGCGGCCGGCTTCAGGTTTGTGACGGCTTCCAGGCCCGCGCTGACAATGCGGTTGCGCACCTCGGGACTCTCCAGGGTGAGCCCTTTGGCTTTCTCGGTTTCCGTCAGGTCCCTGGGGATGATGTCCATCAACAGGACATCCAGGCCCGCGTTGGCCAGGTGGGCGGCGATCGTCGCCCCCATCACGCCTGAGCCCAGTACTGCCACCCGCTTGATCTGCCTCATGGTTTTCCTCCATTTCCGGACAATTCCCGTTCGGGGAAAGCCTCCCCCGGATCGAGATAAAGCCTGTCGATTTTATCCTGGTATTTCTCGTAGATGACCTTGCGCTTCAGCTTGAGGGTCGGGGTCATCTCCCCCCCATCGACGGAAAAGTCTCGGGGAATGATGACGAACTTCTTGATGGTCTCGTAGTTCGGAAGCTTTTCATTGACCAGCTGGATTCGTTCCTCAAACAGTTTACGCACCCTTTCATGAGATACCAGGTCTTCCAGGTCGAAATAATTGAGATTTTCCTGCTGCGCCAGTTCGATGAGGCGCTCCAGATACGGGGTCAGCAGCGCAACGAGATAGGGTTTGCCGTCCCCGAACACCACCGCCTGAGATATATATTTATCCCGCTTGAGTTCGCTCTCGATCGGCTGGGGAGCGATATTTTTTCCACCGGCGGTGATGAGGATCTCCTTTTTACGGTCGACGATAAAGACGAAGCCGTTTTCGTCAATCCGGGCGATGTCCCCCGTCTTCAGCCAGCCGTCCTCAAGAACCTCGCGAGTGGCCTCCGGATTCCGATAATACCCCTGCATGACCTG
>QKGY01000231.1 GCA_003250235.1 Desulfuromonadaceae bacterium | reverse complement strand
GAGCAGAGGGGCACATGGGGCCTCCGTCAGGTCAGGGACGTTTTAGCTGCTCCCGTTTCAACCCGGCGTTGATCAGGGTGACAAGGCGATTGAACTGCTCGGCAAAAAACTCCAGCAGATCGTCCAGGGACAGGATGCCGACGACCTTCGCATTGTCGTCCACGACCGGAATACGACGAATCGCCCGGGAGAGCATTTTCTCCAGGGTTTGTTCAAGGTCATCCTCTTCGTGGGTCGTCAGCAGCTCGAAAGTCATAATGTCGCCGGTGCAAACGGCATCCGGAGCGACGCCTTCGGCCAGAAGCTCGACGACGATATCCCTGTCCGTTAGAATCCCCAGAGGCGTAGGACCTTTTCCGCTGTTGTCGCACACCAGAATGGAGCCGACATGATGGTGGCGCATCAGCCGGGCCGCTTCCTGAATGGTCTCGTCTTTGCTCATGATGACAACGTTACGGTTACAGACTTCTCCGCTACGCATGCGGCACCTCCTTTTTCTGAAAACCCTTTCCGTCCTTGATCCGGATTCTTATTCCCGAGAGATTTCCTCAACCCCCGTCAGGGGGACGAAGGCGACGCCGAGAATATCCCGGGTGCTGGTCGTATCGTCGCACCCCTTGTCAAGGACCATCAGTTCCTGATGGCAGTAGGGCAGTCCGACGGGAATCACCAGGTGTCCGCCGGGTTTGAGCTGTTTTTTCAATGCGGGAGGGATGTGGGGGGCTGCCGCCGTGACCAGGATGCCGTCGAAAGGGGCCTGTGCCGGCAACCCATGGTAGCCGTTTGCGCAAAGCACGTCGATATTGTCGTAGCCGAGGCTCCGTAAGAGCCGTGAGGTCTTTTCCGCCAGTTCGGGAAGGATCTCGATGCTGTAGACTTTACGCACCAAGAGGGAAAGGACGGCAGCCTGGTAGCCGGAACCGGTGCCGACCTCCAGAATGATGTCGGTCGTTTTCGTGTTGAGCAGATCGGTCATCAGGGCGACGATGAAGGGCTGGGAGATGGTTTGCCCCAGACCGATGGGCAGCGCATTGTTGTCATAGGCGTAAGCCTTCATGGCCTCCGGGACGAATGCGTCGCGGCAAACCCGGGCCATCGCTTCGACAACTCTGGGGGCGGGCTTTTTGAGACCCGTCGCCATGGCGGTGTAGGCATACTCCCTGTGGATATCCCGCAGCATGTCCTGCATTGCGTTGCGTGTCATGGGGACTCCCTAAATGGGTTTTCAAACAGGGGGTACAGGGAGGCTTCTTCTGTTATTCAATCAGAAATTTTAGCCAATGCGAGAGGGAACGGAACATTTTCCCTGCAGCGCGGCCGCCTTTTCCCTTTGCAAAAGGGTGGGTGCGGAAGTACCCTTGACGGGATGGATTTTACGGCAAACCAGAGGGTGTCCTTGGATGACAGAGCCTGTCGTTGAAACGGAAAAACTGAGCAAGTTCTACGGCGATTTCAAAGCGGTCGACGGGATTTCCTTTCAGATCGGACAGGGGGAGTGTTTCGGGTTGCTGGGTCCCAACGGGGCCGGCAAAACCACCACCATCCGCATGCTCTACGGGTATACTCCCCTGAGTTCAGGAAGCCTGAAGATATTCGGCAGGGATATTCGTCAGGATCTTCGTGCCGTGAAACAGCATATCGGCGTTTGTCAGCAGGAGGACAACCTCGACCCGGACCTCAGCGTACTGCAGAATCTTCTGGTGTTCGCCCGCTATTTCGACATCCCCCGCGCCCTGGCCCGGCAACGGGCTGAGGAGCTGCTGCGTTTCTTTGCCCTGGAGGGGCGCTCTGGGGCCAATATCCGCGAGCTCTCCGGCGGAATGAAGCGCCGCCTGGTGCTGGCCCGTGCCCTGCTCAACGAGCCGAAGCTGCTGATCCTCGATGAGCCCACCACCGGTCTCGATCCCCAGTCCCGTCACCAGGTCTGGGAGCGGCTCGAGGAACTCAAGACCCGGGGATTGACCATCCTGCTGACCAGTCACTATCTGGAAGAAGCCGCCCGCCTCTGCGATCGCCTCATCATCATCGATCATGGCCGCATCATCGTCGAAGGGGCACCGGCCGAGCTGGTGGCCCGCTACGTCGGGCGCGAAGTGATCGAGGTGGTGGCCCCGACCGAGGAGATGCGGGATTTCCTGAAACGGCAGCGCGCGGACTTCGAGGACCTCGGTCACCGCCTCGTGGTGTACAACCAGAACGGCGACGAGCTGTTCATCCATCTGGCGAAGGACTTCTGCCGTCGGGGGTGCACCCTGCGTCAGGCGACCCTGGAGGATGTGTTTCTGCGCCTGACGGGAAGGGAGCTGAGGGAATGAACGGGGTGTGGCCGAAACAGATTTCCCGGCGTTTCCTGCGGGTGTGGCAGCGCAACTTCAGCGTCTATCGCATGACCTGGAAGATCAACTTCCTGCCGCCGTTGCTGGAGCCTCTGCTGTACCTGGTCGCCTTCGGGATCGGTCTGCAGTCTCTGGTCGGCGCGGTGCGCTTCCAGGGGCAGACCCTGTCCTACATGACCTTCATCGCCCCGGCCCTGCTGTCGGTCACCATCATGTACAACGCCTTTTTCGAAACCAGCTACACTTCCTTCGTGCGCATGTACTATCAGAAAACCTTCGATGCCATGCTGGCCACGCCGCTGACGCTCGAGGAAATCATCACTGGGGAGATCGCCTGGGCCGCCACCCGCTCGCTGATCGCCGCCGCTCTCATGCTGACGGTGATCAGCTTCTTCGGTCTGGTGCATTATCCGCAGACCCTGTGGGTCATCCCCTTGTCGCTTCTCGGAGGAGCCGCTTTTGCTGCGATCGGCATGTTCTTTACCGGCCTCGTTCCCAATATCGAGACCTTCAACCTGCCGATATTTCTGTTCATCACGCCGATGTTCCTGTTCAGCGGCACGTTTTTCCCCCTGGAAAACCTGCCCGGCTGGGCGCAGGTGCTGGCGCAGATCCTACCGCTGACCCACCTGGTCAATCTGGCCCGGGCTTTTACCTTAGGGCTGTGGCAGAACCGGCTGTGGGGCAGTCTGCTCTATCTGGTCGTCTTCACCCTGATCTTTTTTCCGCTGGCGGTGGCGCGCATGCGACGGCGACTGATCCGGTAGGAAGGACAGGCTGAGGCCTGAAGGGCGCGCAATAAGCCCCTTGCCGTCCGAAACGTCAAAGAACGCCGTCAAAGCAGCCTGGACTGCCGTGACCCGATACCCATCAAACGGAGCATGATTCGCATGGAAAAACGATCTTCAGGACAGGTTTTTATCGGAATCGGAAGTCTCCTGGCCTTTACGGCCGTGGCCATGGGGGCGTTTGCCGCGCATGGGCTCAAAAACGTTCTTGAGCCTCAATGGCTGGAGATCATTCACACCGGGGTCTTTTATCAGCTGGTTCATGCCGTGGCCCTGGTTCTGGTGGGGGTGATGGCGGGGAAGACACCCGAGAGGCCCCTGCTTCGATGGGCCGGATGGCTTTTTGTGGCCGGCTGCTGCCTATTCTCCGGCAGCCTTTACGTGCTGGCCCTGAGTGGGGTGCGCCTTTGGGGAATGATCACGCCGGTGGGCGGCGTCTCCCTTCTGGGGGGCTGGGCGGCTCTTGCCGCGGCGGCTTTTCGCGCCGAAACCTGATCACGTTTTGGAGAGAATGACATGAGCATATGGTTCAAGGAGGTGACCCTCCAGGAGGTCAATGATTTTTCCCGCGGAAACCTGGGGGACTACCTGGGGATTGAATTTATCGACATGGGGGACGACTATCTGTGCGCACGCATGCCGGTGCTGCCGAGGGTGCATCAGCCTTTCGGGGTGCTGCACGGCGGGGCCTCCGTGGCCCTGGCGGAAACCGTGGGGAGTATGGCGGCCAACCTGTGCGTGGACATGACCCGTCGCTCCTGCGTCGGCCAGGAGATTAACGCCAATCATCTGCGCCCGGTCGCCAAGGGGCACGTGGTCGGGACAGCCCGGCCGGTTCACCGGGGCAAAACATCGCAGGTCTGGGAAATCCGTATTGAGGATGACCGGGGCCGCTTGGTGTGCATCTCCCGGCTGACGATGGCCGTGATCGATCGCCCCGGGGTGAGACCGGTTTCGTAGGGAGGACTCAGAATTTTCCCGCCAGCCAGAACAGGATCATGCCGAATAACACTGTCCCGCCCAGGGAGCGGGTGCGCCAGGCGAAAAGAAATGTCGGGATGGCCACCCAGAGCTCCGGTTTGCCGAAGCTGAAGGTGCGCGTGGCGCCGTCCGCCAGCAGGGCCGGGGCCAGCAGCGCGCTGAGGATCGCCACGGGGATCAGGCGCAGCCATTCCACCAGGGGATCTGGGAGCTTTGTTTTTGCCAGGGCAAAGAGAGGCAGCCAGCGGGGGATGTAGGTGACGGCTCCC
>QKGY01000237.1 GCA_003250235.1 Desulfuromonadaceae bacterium | reverse complement strand
GGTAATCCCGTTAAATACGGTGGCAAAAGGGACACCTCTGGCCGTATGGGTCTGAGGATCGAAAAAGGGTTCTACGTGAACCACATTCTGCTGTTGGCAGCGGACCAGATAGGCCCAGGTCAGATCGTAAAAATCCTGCTCGCAGAGAAGAACCCTGGCTCCCTGATAATAGATGTCGAGAAAATCCTGGAGGCTGCCGAAATCATACGCCTGGCGTACCTGGTCCACCGTATCGAAAGGCAGCTGGACATCGTTCCTGCGAGCCAGCGCAAACATGAGCTCCGGCTCCAGACTCCCTTCCAGATGCAGATGAAGTTCGACTTTCGGGAGTGTATCGAGCCATTCTCGGGTCACACGAGACACCATTCGTTCCTTTCCACACGCACGTCATGGATTCGCAAGCGAGGAGGCAGCCTTCCGTAGCGTTCCGAGGACCGGGGCCGTTGGACAGAAAGAGGCGTTACGAGACGGAAACGAGCTCTATCTTATCGTGTTTGCGACGATCAGGATATCAGGAAATCCCTGAGGGAATATTTTCATCCACAGGCAAAGCACGGTTAGTCGGGACCGTTGCCCTCCCTGGCGGATTTGTGGAAACCTCGAAAAGGCAGGCCATGGCTGCCACCATTAAGCCCCAAAAAGCCCCGGAGACATGCGCGAGAGCGATCACTTGAAAATCGAAGCGGATGGCTGAGCCCCCGAACAGGGAGTCAGCCATCAGTTTTACAATCAGCACGGCCATCCCCAAGAGATAAAGACGTTTTCCCTGGCGAACCGCTCCGATCAACCCCATGACGAGCAGGCTGTGAATCACCCCAGAGAGCCCCCGATACCAGTCAAGTTCAGGAGCTAAAAGGAGAAAGGTCAGGCTGATACCCAGGGCGCAGAGCATCCCTCCCAGACACCATATCCTGGGGCGGAAAACAGCTCCGAACAGCCCCAGGACCAGGATGGCTCCGAGGAGATTGAGAAGCAGATGACGCCACCCCAGATGCGTTAAATGCCCGGTGATCACTCGCCACAGCTCTCCATGCAGAATCGCGACGCGATCATATTCCAGAGCCGGGGCGAACATCTGACTGATGCTCAAAACCAAAAATGCCAGCCCGACAACCCGCAAAAGACTTTCTGATTTTTGAAGTCGGCTCAAGAGTTACTCTCCGCAGCGACACATCTTGGCAACGATTAGGGCTCCCAGCAGGGGAAGCAGAGAGAAAAGCCCCAGGGAACCGCCCCCTCCGTATCCGGCACGATGGGAAATGGTCACGCTCTTATCTTTCTGGATGCGTTCTTTGAATTTGTCCAGCTCAACACCCAGATTGGCCGTCATATCGTCCATGGCCAGAGCGAAGCTCTCCTCGCGGGCCTTTCGCATACTCTCCGGACTGTTGATCAGCGTCGAAGTCCCCTCGATCTTGTTGATGCCGGGGGCCCGGAAAAGGAGTTTATGCGTTTTGACATCGAAGATGGCCGTATCGACAAAGGTTTGCACATCGTTTTTACTGCCCTTGACAAAATAGGCACCGACAATGGTCCAGTAGAGGATGGACGCCTTGGTATCGTCGGCATGAGCCACCTGATCGTAGGAAACCAGGGCAATGACATCGATGCCGTACAAACGCGAGACCTGGTCGACGGTTTGAAACCCGCTGCCGGATCGCAGATAGGTATCAGGAATAACCACGATCTCGCGGATATAATCCCGGTCCGAAAACGCTGTACGGACTTTCTCCAGCAGAACATTTTTATCGGCTTCCGACAAACCTTCCACCGTGGAGGCTGTTGCGGGGACAAAGGCCAGCCCGACCCGCAACGGCAGATTGAGGGTGGGAATGGTCTGATCAACCTCGGGGGGTATCTCTCCCTTGGGGTAGAGATAATCGACCAGGCTGCTCGATACCCCCTGGCGGGTATTGCTCCCCAGCAGCTGATGCCAGGAACTGGTGCAGGCCATGGAAAGCAACGAGAATCCGGCAATCATCATCCAGCGAACGATCCCCTTTGTCATAATGACCTCCGTAAGCTAAAAGGCTTTCATTCATCTTTTGATGGTTTTCCCGCAAGGACGTTTATCAATTATAGCGGAAACTTTTCAGCTGACCGGACTATCCGCCCGGGAGAGGCTCTATGACGGTTTCCGGAAATCCTGTCTTCTCTACAACATTCATGGGGGCTCAAAAGCGCATATGCCCCATGAAACGGATAAATCCGTTACAATGAAGAAAAAGAACGGGGGAGAGAAAACCCGTTGGAAGCTCCCCCGGCCCAGTCAACGTTGGAACAATGGGGGAGATCATGCGACCGTTTATACCTTTTGCATTGGTAGCGATACTGGCCCTCTCTCCGGGGTCGTCGCAAGCAGTGCCCGTGAGGATTCGGGCAACGGGATACAGCAAGTGGAAGTGACCAACTTCCCTTCGGCCCAGGAAGTCAGAGGGCAGGTTTCCGTTACGGGACGGCTGAGCCACAGCGCCATGGATCGACGCGAAAGCCTCGTCGTTCCTCCGGCCAACCGCAACGACACCACCGACATGCTGCAGCTCTCACCGATCGTCACAGACGGGTTCACCTCTCTGATCATCAGCCTGCAAGGGGAGTCGAAAAGCTCTACGTTTACTCCGGGAACGGTAGGAATCATCCTGGTGCCGGATGAAGCCCCCATTATGAGGGCCTTTACCGAAGATCAGAAAATCCTCTTTCCTTTCGAAGCCAAAAGCACCCTAGCCCAGGCGGTATTCCCGTATTTCACCTCGTCTTCCGAGAAACTGACGATCGGGTTTCCCCGCTACCGGGTCTTCGCCTACAACACGACAGGCACAACCGTGGAGTTGAATGTCTACATCTATTTGACGCACTAAAAGGAATAGAGCTGGAAGGTGGGATTAAATAACAGGGAGCTCCGTTACGGTGAAACAGGAGAACAGGGGCTTAGGACATCAGATATCCGAAGCCCCTGATTACTAAAATCGTTCTTGTCGATCCCTGTTAATCAGTACGTTGGGTTTTCCAAAATGGTATCTCAGGGATACGTTGAAGGTTGTATCGTTGTCCTCGTCCAAACTCAGGCCGGCACCAAGAGCGATTCGGGATTCCAGACATTCGGGTTGATAAACCACACTCAGGCTGTAGTTTTCTTTGGCATCAAGAAATCCGGCGGAAATTCCTATTTTCATATTTTCTATCGGGTAAGCGGCCAGGCTGATTGAGCCATAATCCGATGAGGAGAGCCATTTCGTCCTCTCTGAATGAGATGCAGTAAGATCAACGGTAAATACACGTATATACTTCCGAACAACCGCAGAGTATGTTTGATAATCAACCCTCTCCACCACCTCGGGATCAACTTCCACGTGGGATACGCGAAGACCAATCAGCCCAAAATCATAATCGCGAAGAAAGAGCGCTGCGTTTACTCGATATGAATCCGTCGTGGATGTGTTGTCATACCGTGCAGCACTGATGGACATATGGGCTCCCAGGTATTTCGCTAAGGGAAGGTTCACGTCAGCGTCCCCTTCATAGGACTTTACATCATCAGACTTTTCAGCCCAGCCCCCGCCGATACTGTAATTAACTACCGTAACTGCACGATTTTCAGCCAGGCCAATCTTAGGGATTACGACTAACAAACACACCAAGGCAAAGCAACATTTCCAGGACATCAAAACCTCCATGAAATAAACCATTCAAAAACTGTCTTTCTTGAAACTCTCGGCCAACTCTCTTTTGTTCTATTGAAGGCTGGCACACCAGATTTATAGATCACTATGTGTCCAGAATAGTGGGCCTTTTCCAAACACCCGGGGATGATAACTAAATCATTTTTAATGCGCAATCAGGAAATCCCTGAGGAATGTCACCAATAAGGCCGCTAAACCAATTAAAACATTATAGTGTTCAGATACGGTTACAGTACCCACCTCGCTGAACTCAAAAGCCGGAGGTTACAAAAACCTCCGGCTTTCAGAATTAGGCTATATCGTTCTTACTACTCAATCGGGTAGACCGGCTCCGTCACCGGTAGCAGAGGATAGGCGGGCAACGCATAATTGTGGATGTAATTGATGATGACGAGGGCATCGTCAGCGGCCCGGACAAAACGGATGATCGGCGTATCCATTACTACGGGGCTCCCGCCTCCGTTCGGCCAGTCATCTGAGAAGACCTTATCGTAAACCGGTACGCCTGGCGTTACCTCGAAAGCATCCGGGTACACAGCAGGATCCGCTCCGGCAGGAGGCTGGAGCAGGTCCGCCGTGGACGTAAAGTGAGCACCACGCCGATCATAGACCGCTCCCTGGAAATTGAAATAGCCGATGCTGACTTCCTGTTTGTTTTCGGACCAGACGATATTATTGATCTCAAGCCGGTTATTCAGGTAGATCAGCAGGTCCACGGTGACACGGCCGGTCTTGTCTCCGGCACCGGCCAGGAACGAAGCGGCTCTCAGAAAATCCTGCCCGTCCGGCACATCCCCGCCTTCACAGACCAGATATCCCATCCCTGCGTTTCTCAAAAGAGTCATCGCATCATTGGACAGGTTCGTATTGGCGGTTGCCGCCAGACATCCGTTTTTCATCGTCCGTTGATATAAGGCCAGATTTTCCAAGGGAGAATCGATGGGCTTCACGGTGGTGATATCATCACTGATCAATTCGACAACGATCCTCCCTGCGGCATCAAGGGCAAAGGACTGGGAGGCATTCATGATCGATAGCGCCTCCTCGTACGCGGCATCGACAACATCCTGAGGGCTTCGCGCCATATTGAATCGACCGCTGTCCGCTTCCATGACCTGAGTTCCCCAGGTGTCGGCATAAGCGTCCGGAATGTTACACTCCGGATCGAGGGGAATCAGATAGGCCGGGATTCTCTCTCGCCCATAGCTGTCGTAATAGGCCGGCCCCGACCCTCCGAGTTCGAATTGACTGTCCAGAGGCGTAACGGGCGAGAAACTGACAGGCTGGACGCAGCCGCTGGCTACACCTGTCTGGTATCCGGTCGGATACACGCCCACCGGCGGGTCAAAATCGCCATCGGCCGTATAGGCCTCGTCAGGCCATTCCCAGGTGAAAAAGATCGGCTGGCCGTTACCATCGTTGGTCAGATCGCGCACGATGACCCATTGATCCCCGTAAATCAGCCCCAGCAGCAATCCCTGGTCGACCGAGTCTTTCTTCCGGCCATGATCCCCCTCGGGCGGCCCCTTGCTCCCCTCCGCTGCCAGGCAAAGCGACAGCAGAGGTCCCATCAGAAAAATCAGCAACGACACCAGACACACCCTCACACACGAAATGGTTTTCATAAAACCTCCCCCACTTGCGGGTTCTGCCGCTCGGCCTGACCGGCCCCATGCCTGTACGGTCTTCATCCCCGAAATTCACGAAATAAAAAAGGCCAAGCCAACCGGCAGGATCGAATCCTTCGGCGGCTCGGCCATCTTTAGGAGGCTAAAGACCCGCAGCTTTCCGTCGTCCCCTCTCACAAGGGGGTTGGCTTTTCGTGGACTAACACGACCTTATTAATATTAGTACATGATAATTAATCTTTATCAATTTCATTCGATTACTTTTAATCTTAATTCTTCATACAGATCGAGTATTTTATGCGACAACATGGGCGAGACATCCTAAGCACAACAAAGAAGGGCCCAGACCAAACAAAAAGGCCGGAACATCCGTTCCGGCCTTTTTGTTTGGTCTATAGCAAGATTTATTTGAGATCTTGAATTTTCTTCAGGCTATCCTGCAGGATGGCAAGTTTTTCTTCCGCTTCTTTCTGCTTGCCCCGATCCTTTTCAAGAACCTCGGGAGGCGCATTGGCCACAAATTTTTCGTTGGAGAGCTTTTTGGCAAAGAACTCCACATCCTTCTGGACCTTGGCGATTTCCTTGCCGAGGCGCTTTTCCTCCTCGTCGACATTGATCAAGCCGGCAAGCGGCAGAAGGATTTCCACCTCCCCGGCCACCTGGGTGGCCGCCTGCTCCGGACGAGTGATTCCCACCCCGAAACGCAGATCGCTGACACGCGCCAGAGCCCGGACATAGCCCTCACCACCGGCAACAATATCCGCAGACTCCTGCGTCTTGCAATCGAGCACCGCGGCAATCTGCTTGGAAGGCGGGACATCCATCTCACCACGGATGTTGCGGACCCCCTTGATGATATCCATGACCAGCTCCATACGCCGGGCCCCTTCGGGGTTGACGGGGAGTTCTTTGCCTTCGGGGTAGATCGCCTTCATGATGGAGGCAGCAGGACGCTTGCCGGGAAGGGCCTGCCAGATCTCTTCGGTAATAAAGGGCATGAAGGGATGCAAAAGCCGAAGCAGCTGTTCGAGGACCGTAAAGAGTACTGCCTTGGCACGTGCTTTAGCCGCCTCATCCTCCCCGTACAGGTCGTCCTTGATAAGTTCGATATACCAGTCACAGAACTCGTGCCAGGTAAACGAATACAGGATGGAGGCCCCTTCGTTGAACTTGTATTCCTCCAGGGCCCGGCCAGTGTTGATGGCGGCCTCGCTGAGGCGGGTCAGTATCCATTGATCAGCCAACGAGAGGTCAAGACCGGCCAGATTGATGCCAGAAGGATCGAACCCGTCGAGATTCATCAATGCGAAACGGCTGGCGTTCCACAACTTGTTGGCAAAATTGCGATAGCCGGCAATCCGCTCGGTGGAGAGCTTGATATCCCTTCCCTGAGCGGCAAAGGCAGCGAGAGTAAAACGGAACGCATCGGTGCCATACTCTTCGATGACGGTCAGGGGGTCGATGACGTTGCCTTTGCTCTTGCTCATCTTCTGCCCCTGGGCATCGCGCACCAGGGCATGAATGTAAACGTCCTTGAACGGGACCTCCCCCATGAACTTGATCCCCATCATCATCATGCGGGCCACCCAGAAAAACAGGATGTCAAACCCGGTGATCAGACAGGAAGTCGGATAGAACTTCTGCAGGGTCTCGGTATTGTCCGGCCATCCCATAGTCGAAAAAGGCCAAAGCGCCGAAGAGAACCAGGTGTCGAGAACGTCCGTCTCCTGACGGATGTTGCCGCTGCCGCAGTGGGCGCAGCTCTGCGCATCGTCCATCGCAACGGTAATCTCGCCGCAATCGTCGCAGAACCAGGCCGGGATACGGTGTCCCCACCAGATCTGACGGCTGATGCACCAGTCCTGGATATTGTTCATCCACTCGAAATAGGTTTTCTCCCACTGCGGCGGAACGATACGGGTCTGGCCACTCTCGACCGCCTTGATCGCCTCCTTAGCCAGGGGACCGACCTTGACGTACCACTGCTTGCTCATATACGGCTCGATGACGGTACGGCAGCGATAACATTCACCGACGGCGTTGCCGTAGTCTTCGATGCGTTCGAGCAATCCGAGTCGTTCGAGATCGGCGACGATGTTGGCGCGGGCTTCATAACGCTCCTGCCCGGCATAGGGGCCGCCGTTTTCGTTGATCACTCCGGAAGGATCAAAGATGTTGATGCGTTCGAGATCATGGCGCTTGCCGAGTTCAAAGTCATTGAAGTCGTGAGCCGGGGTGATCTTCACGGCACCGGAACCAAACTCCTTGTCGACATAGGCGTCCGCGACGATGGGTATCTCGCGATTCATCAGCGGCAGCAGAATCTTCCTGCCGACAAGGTCGCTATACCGTTCATCCTCGGGATTGACGGCGACGGCGGTATCCCCGAGCATGGTTTCCGGACGGGTGGTGGCCACGATCAGGGTGCGGTCCGTACCGACCACCGGATAACGAAGGTGCCAGAGGTGGCCTTTTTTGTCCTCGTGTTCGACCTCCAGGTCAGACAGAGCGGTATGGCAGCGGGGACACCAGTTGATCAGGCGGTTGTCCCGATAGATGAGACCTTCTTCGTAGAGACGGACAAAGACCGTACGAACGGCCTTGGACAACCCCTCGTCCATGGTGAAACGCTCGCGCTGCCAGTCGCAGGAGGCACCGAGGCGCTTGAGCTGGTTGATAATCTGGCCGCCGGATTGCTCGCGCCATTGCCAGACGCGCTCGACAAAAGCCTCGCGTCCGAGCGCATGGCGGTCACGCCCTTCGGCGGCGAGCTGTTTCTCTACCACGTTCTGCGTGGCGATGCCGGCATGATCGGTTCCCGGCATCCACAGAACTTCGTGGCCGGTCATCCGCTTCCAACGGACAAGAATATCCTGAAGGGTATTATTCAGGGCGTGCCCCATGTGAAGGACACCCGTGACATTGGGGGGAGGAATAACAATCGAATAGTGGGGCTTGGGCGATCTTTCATCCGCGTGGAAATACCCGTGGTCTTCCCATATCCTGTACCACTTGTCTTCCACGTCTTTCGGTTCATACCCCTTGGGGAGCGTCGCTTCCATGAACTCTGGTCCTTCCGTCTCTATGTGCTTTAGGTACAGGCCACAAACACCGGCACCCTGGCGATACCATTAAAAAGGAAATGGGGATTTTAGCAATCCCCATTTCCGCAGTCAATATGTCGTGCCTAACGCAACGATCCAGCCTACTGGGCGCCTTCCTTGATCTGGCGGATTTCCTCCTTGATAAGGCTCTCGGCCAGATCGGGGACAACCTCCCAGGCGATCTTCTCCAGAATGGTACCGGCAAGCCGCTCGATGACCTCGGAAGCCACGCGTTCAACGATCCTGGAAACTTCCTCTTCGGAAACCGACACCGCAGGTGCCGACCTCAAAGGAGGCGCTGCCGCAACGGGCGGAGCTTCGAAAGAACGGCTCTCCATTTCGATCGGTTGGTCAAAAGCGGGTTCTTCGGAAAACTCGAAAGCCTCCTCGCCGGCAGGAGCCAGGGCTTCATACGTCTCCTGCTCAGCAGCCAGTACTTCCTCAAGCATGGGCTCTTCGGCAGCGAACTCCTCGTCGGCAAGAAGATCGAGATCCTCTTCTTCAAGGATGTCGTCTTCAGAAAGAGGCAGGATTTCCTCCTCAGGCTCCACCACCGGCTCAGTGGCCGAAGCAGGCCCCTCAGAGACACTCTCATAGGTTCCCCAGAAATCTTCGCCGGCTTCGGCGTTCATCAAATCGACCCCGCTGTCTTTCGCGGCAACGGTCTCAGAGGCGGCCTTCTTTCCGGATTCCCAAAAGTCCTCACTCTCCTCAGAACTCATAAGGTCTGTCGAAGCGGACACTTCCGCAGGAGGCTCTTCTTCAACCTCCCAGATATCTTCCTCTGCCTCGGTCTCGAACCCGAATTCCTCAAGGGTGGCCTCTTCGACAGGGTTTTCCGCAAGGGTATCCTCCTGTGCTTCTTCTTCGAAAAAGCTCTCATCCTCTTCCCACAAGTCGGCCTCTTCGGCCTCAGCCGCGGGCGCCGCAGCAATTTCCTCCTCGTCAAAGGACACTTCGCCCCAAATATCCTCGTCAGACAGGGCTTCTGGAGCCGGGGCCTCGGCTTTTGGCGGAGGGGCGACAGCGGCGGATTTTGCGGCAGGTGTGGGTGCCGCCGCAGGTGCGGGAGCAGGCTCTTCGAACTCGTCCCACATATCTGCTTCCAAGTCGGAAAAAGCGTCGGCTTCCGCCAAGGCGGGAGCCGGCTCTGCCGCTTCAGCCGTCATTGCGGCAGGCTGAGGCGCAACCACGGGCGGAGCCTCAACCGGAGCGCTCTCCAGGCTGAACTCTTCGGAAGCGGCCAATAACTCTTCAACCTTCTTAATAAGGGCCTGGGATTCAAACGGCTTGGCTATCCAGCCATCAGCTCCGGCGGCACGCGCCTTGTTCTCGTCGAAGGGCTCGAATGTACCCGTCAGCAGGAGAACGGGAACCCCTTGAAGTACTTTCTCCGCTTTGACCGCAGCGCAGAGTTCGTAACCGTTTTTCCCCGGCATGAACACGTCAGCGAGAATAATGTCAGGACGGCTGCGAAGAGCCTTATCCAAAGCCGCATCACCGTTGTCAACGACGGTCAGATCATAGTCCTCGTTGGCGAAGGTTATCCCTATGACCTTCTGGATGGTAATACTGTCGTCGGCCAACAACAGTTTTTTGCTCATTCAGCCCTCCTTGGCCCCTGGAAAAACAAGGCGCCGGCTATGTTCTTACTCGAACCCATTACGGGAAGTCAGCGGAAGTATAACAAATCTCCGGCAAGTTGCGTCGATACCGGACAATCCGACAGTGCGCGTAAAAACAGGCGCAAAGCGCCATAAAATTAGCACAACAAAATCAAGGGAGTCAAGCTTTCTCCATCGGAAATTCAAAGAGTTAAGTCTGTTATAAAATTTTCCATGGCTGAGGAAGAAAGAGACGATGATACAGATTGATCGCAAAGCGATCGGTCATCCCCGCGATAAAGTCAACCACGGAGACCTCCATGGAATCTCCCGGATAGCGGTCTCCTCCATGAGAGAGCAAGACGTCTTCGTTCTGCATAAAAAACAAAAAGAGCTCCCGAAGAATGCGAGAGGCTTTGACAAAGTCGTCATGCACAGTGCGCACCTGATACACATGGGCGAACAACCAGTCACGCAGAGCATCGATGGCCTCGATGACCGGATCGGAAAGGCGGACCCGATCACCGCCGAAGGTCAAAGAGGCGTCAATCATATCACAGACCATCGTGTTTATACGTTGCGAATGTCTGGTTCCCAACACGGCCGTAATGGCAGAGGGAACCTGACCGGCACTGATCAAGCCGGCACGCAAGGCATCATCCAGGTCATGGTTGACATAGGCAATAATATCGGCCAATCGAACGATCTGTCCCTCCAGAGTCATTGCCTTTACTTTGGGGTCCTCGCTGAGGATGGGACCACGACCTTTGGAATGCTTGACGATCCCATCCCTGACTTCAACCGTCAGATTCAGACCTCTGCCCTCTCTCTCGAGCACATCAACCACGCGAAGGCTCTGACGCACATGATGGAAACCCCCAGAGACAAGTTCGCTCAACACCCTCTCTCCGGCATGGCCGAAAGGCGTATGCCCGAGGTCGTGGCCAAGGCCGATGGCTTCTGTCAGATCCTCGTTGAGTTTCAGCGCCCGTGCAACAGTGCGGGCTATTTGCGCCACCTCTAGGGTATGGGTCAAACGAGTACGGTAATGATCTCCTTCCGGAGCCAGAAAAACCTGAGTTTTATGTTTGAGACGGCGGAAGGATTTGCTATGAAGGATTCTATCTCTATCATGTTGAAACGCCGTACGCACCGAGCAAGGTTCTTCCTGAAAACTTCGCCCCTGACTTTCGCTGCTTAAACATGCATAGGGAGATAAAAATTGTTTTTCCTGCTGCTCCAACTGATGACGAATTGTCATGGCATCAACAATCTTTTCTTCGAAAAGTTAATTATTTTCATCTATACAGCAGGAAGATCATCCTGCCAACCCATATTTAAAAAAAAGGCCTCTCAAAACAACAAATCGTGCGATGGGAAAAGTGTCTAGCACAGATTTTATTCCCAAGGTCCATTTCAAGAAAGAAGGCTGTTATTGAGAGCTGAACACAAATCGATACATACCGAACAGAATCGACAAACGTAACAACGACTACGATCAAACACAAAAATTACGGTAAATTTTACTGTAAACAATAACTTTTTTCTTGATTTCGTTTACCACTACTGCTCTATTATAAATACATAACTACTTTGTATCCCACTGTAGCATACTTTTAAAGGAGGAAAGAAATGGCCACACTGCTCGAAATGGCAGCTGAAATTGTTGCTGCTCACGCATCCACCACGCCGATGTCCCGTGACGAACTGGTTGCGGAACTCAGCGAAGTCCACAACGCCCTGAGCGCACTCGACAAGGGAGAGACCCCTGTCATCGAAGGAACTCCGGCAGAAGCTCCGGCGGTCTCCCGCAAAAAGGCTTTTGGCAAAGACAAGGTCACCTGCATGATTTGCGGTAAGGAGATGAAAACCCTGGCTCGGCATCTGCGCACCGCCCATGAAATGAAACCCAGCGAATACCGTAAACAATTTGACATCCCCCGCACCCAACCCCTGGCGGCCCGTGCTTATTCGGAAAGCCGCCGTCAGATGGCGGTTGACAGAGGCCTGGGCGAAAACCTTGCCAAGGCGCGTGCCGCTAAAGGCAAAGCTAAGGGGAAAAAATAGTTCGGAACGGAAGCAACAAAAAAAGCGCCTTCAAAGGCGCTTTTTTTGTTGCTTCTACAGTGATCCGGATACCGCTAATTCAGGGTAAAGGGAATGCTGCGCAGCAGATTGCCATCGGCATCAAGGACATCAACCCGCCAGGCGCCGGTCCATTCGGGAAGCAGAGCCTTCGAAGACCAGGTCCTCCAATTATTGGAGCGAACCGCCAGATCAACCCGCGCCATCTCCGCATCGCCACGATACCAGACATGAGTCACCTTGGTATCGGTTTCAGCACCGGTGAGACGCGTAAAACAATACAATCTTCCAACGGTTGCGGAATAGCTCTCTACCGAATCAGCGGGGTTATGGTCACTGATCTGCGTGGTGATGACTCCTTCAGCGACCTCAAGAGCTGCAGCCAGAGCGGGAACTCCCAACAAGGCCACCAGAAAAAATGTCAACACAGACAAACGCTTCATAAATTCTTCTCCTTTGCAGATAATTCCAAGTGTTTTTTTGCTAAGCTCTTCTTATAACACAGCTCCCGGCGCTTCGCCAGCGAAGGGGTATAATTTTTCTGCGAGACACAGAAAAACAAAATTCTACTTGACCCGACACAAACCACTATTCTAAATTGCCGGCGACCAACCAGCAGGGGAATGTTATGATGAAACGCCTGATCATTGGAGATACCCGGGAAAGGATCCTCTCTACCCTAGAGGTCATTCTCAAGCACTGGGGGTACAGAGTCCTCGTATCCTCGAAAACGGAACATCTCAAAGCCCTTCTGCAGGAAACCTCGCCCGATCTCCTCTTCATGGGAGCGCCATTGCTGCACCCTGGGGAAAACAGCGTCGTAGACGAGGTCAGAACCCTGACGAAAAAAACCAGTTGTCCCTTGGTGGTTCTTGCCAACGGAGAGTTCCCGTCCCTGGACTTCCCCCACGAAACTCTTGATGTCCCCATTGACCTGTTCGAGCTTTATGCCAGAATTCAGAAATACTTGGAGAAAACCCCAAGGAAAAACTTGCGGCTGTCCCTCAAACTGCCCGGCGTGCTTTACCGCGATGGGGCTTCGCACCTCTCGGAGATTCTGAGCCTGAGCGAGCAGGGTCTTTTTATCCGGACCGGGTTCCGGCTGGCCAAGGAAGACAAGCTCAGCGTAATCTTTCCTCTCATGGGAATGAAGAAGGAACTCGAGATTGAAGGAAAAGTGCTCTACAGCGTCCTGCCGTCCCCGGAGAATAACTATCTGCAGGGGAGCGGGGTCGAATTCCTCCCCCTCTCTCCAGAGAATAAACACTTCCTTCAGACCTTTATCGAAACCTGCTTCTTGGGAGAACTGACTCCGATGGAAAGGGCGCGCATGGACCTGACCGACGATCAGATCCAGAGCCTCTCCCACGAGATCACCCTGAAACTCATCAGCACCCGTTAAGCGAATCCCCGATCGCCAGAACGTTCTGACCTGCGGGAGAAGCGACCCCCAGAGCCTCGCCCAGGGTGGCCGCTACATCGGCAAAAGTCCCACGCAACCCAAGATCTTTTCCTTCCTTTAAGCCTTTGTGCCACACCAGCAGAGGGACATGCTCCCGAGTATGGTCCGTACCCTCTGTCGTGGGATCACAGCCATGGTCGGCGGTGAGTATCAGCAGATCTTTCGGATGCATGGTTTCCAGCAACCGGGGCAGCCAGCAATCAAATTCTTCCAGGGCTCTTCCGAACCCAATGGCATCGAGCCGATGCCCGTACATCATGTCGAAATCCACCAAGTTGGTGAAAACCAGCCCACGGTCGATCCGTGACAGGGCCTCCAGGGTGAGCGACATCCCTTCCCGGTTATCCTTGGAATACACGCTGTCGGTAATCCCGTAGCCGGCAAAAATATCACGGATCTTTCCAACCCCGTAAACCTGTAATCCGGCTTCAACCAGACGATCAAGGACCGTGATATCCGTAGGCCGCAGAGAGAAGTCGTGACGCCGTGAGGTACGACGGAAGGAATCGGCGCTGTCTCCGGTGAAAGGCCGGGCGATCACCCTGCCGATACGATAGGAGTCGAGTATCCGGCGGGCAATCCGGCAGATTTCGTAGAGCTTCTCGACCGGGATAACCGCCTCATGAGCTGCAATCTGGAACACGGAGTCTGCGCTGGTATAGACGATGGGACGGCCGGTACGAACGTGCTCCTCGCCAAGCACCTTGAGGATCTCGGTACCACTGGCAGCAATATTCCCCAAGGGGTCCAACCCGGTCTGTTGCCGGAATGCCTCCAATACAGCCTCGGGGAATCCCTTCGGGTAGGTCGGAAAGGGCTCTGTCTGTATGATCCCCGCCAGCTCCCAATGCCCTGTCGTGGTATCCTTGCCCGCAGAGCGCTCTCGCATGCGACCGTAAAGAGCCTGCGGCGAAGAAACCGGCGCAACGCCTGCTATGGGATGAATCAGCCCAAGCCCCAGACGCTGCAGCGTGGGAAGGTAAAGCCCCCCGCACGCCTCGGCAACATGACCGAGGGTATCGGCTCCGGAATCCCCGTACTGGGCCGCATCCTCCGCCGCCCCGGCACCGACACCGTCGAGGGTAATGAGCACGACCCTGTCGAAAGACGTCGCCTTCATGCCCCCTCCTGTTGCTGCCATTGCTGCAGGATGACAAGCCCGGAACTCGAACCGATGCGTGACGCTCCCGCCTCTATCATGGCGCGGCAGCCTGCCCAATCGCGAATCCCTCCCGCAGCTTTTACCCCGATACGGCCGCGCACAGTCTCGGCGAGAAGCTGCACATCCGCAACGGTGGCACCGGCCGAACCGAAGCCGGTGGAGGTTTTGACAAAGGCGGCACCCGCCTCGACAACCAGAGCGGCCAGCGTCCGTTTCAAGGCATCGTCGAGATAACAGCACTCGATAATTACTTTGACCTTGGCCCCCTGGGCCGCGGCAATCACCTGGCGCATGTCTTTTAGAACGTCGTCCATACGTCCTTCAAGCGCAGCTCCGATAGGGATAACCATGTCGATTTCCGTGGCTCCGCAGCGCACGGCATCCTCGGTTTCAAAGGCTTTGACCAGAGAGCTGGCATAGCCGAGAGGAAAACCGACCACCGTCCCGACAGCGACATCGGAACCGTACAGGATATCCGAAGCGAGCGGGACAAAAGCAGGAGGAATGCAGACCGAGGCAAAGCCGACCTCCACCGCCTCTTCGCACAGCTGGCGGATCTGGGGAGAACGGGCATCCGGTTTCAGCAGGGTGTGATCGATCACGGCGGCAGGATTTTCATAAACCATAGAACACTCACGAAAAGGGGCCGAAAGGCTCTGTCGGCCTTCGGCCCCTTGGGCAGGGCAGACTCAGGCGTGCAGCCTAACTGCGATAATCGGCATTGATTTTCACATAGTCGTAGGTCAGGTCGGAGGTGTAGTAATCTGCCATCCCCGTGCCCAGCCCCAAATCAACCGTCACAGTAAATTCCGGTTTTTTAAGGACTTCGGTGGCCTTTGCCTCGAGCTCTTTTCCGGTACCGAGCCCCTGCTGCACCACCGTGATCCCGTCAAACTGAATAACCACACGATCCGGATCGACGTCGGCTCCGGAATATCCGGCAGCGGCGATGATGCGCCCCCAGTTGGCATCGGCACCGAAAAAGGCCGTTTTCACCAGGCTCGACGTCGCGATGCTGCGTGCCACGGTCTTGGCCGCAACATTGTCGGTAGCCCCTTGGACATGGATACGAACCACCTTGGTCGCCCCTTCGCCGTCACGGACGATCATCTTGGCAAGATCGAGCAACACCTTCCTCAAGGCATCGAGGAACGCGTCGGCTTCCTTTGAACCTTTTTCGATCTGCGGGGTACCGGCCAAACCGTTGGCCAACAGCAGGACCATATCGTTGGTCGACGTATCCCCGTCCACGGTAATGCTGTTGAATGAGCCGTCTACGGCGTCGCGAAGCGCACTGTCGAGAAAGGAGGGTTCCACCTGCGCGTCGGTCAAAACAAACCCGAGCATGGTCGCCATATTGGGGTGGATCATCCCCGCCCCTTTGGCGATCCCCAGAAGGGTATAGTCTCCGCCTCCACTGGAAACCGTCACCGAAGACATCTTGACAAAGGCATCCGTCGTACGAATCGCCTCGGCAACCTCGCTGTACTTCTCTTTACTCAGGGCAGTCGGCAATTCTGGGATGCTGCGCAAAAACTTGTCCATCGGCAAAGCGAGCCCGATGACCCCCGTGGAGGAGACCGCGACCAACTCTTCATCAATCGCCAGAGAACGGGCGCACAACTCCGAACAGCTCCTGGCGTCAGCGAGGCCCTGCGCACCGGTACAGGCATTGGCATTACCGCTGTTGACCAGTATCGCCTGGCAGCGTCCTGCTTCACGAATACGGGGAGCCGTAACCTGCAGGGGGGCCGCCACGACCTTATTGGTCGTGAATACGCCGACAGCGCTGGCCGGCACTTCGGAAAAAATGAGAGCCAGATCCGGTTTTCCGGATTTTTTGATTCCGGCGGCCGTGGCGGCAAACCGGAATCCCTTAAGTCCCAATGATGTGTTCTCTGTCATGGTTCAAAGCTCCGAAACTCTCCCGAGCGGGGAAAAAGACCGTGAAGGTGGTCCCTTCACTGTCGCAGGCTTCAAGGGTTATCTGTCCCTTCATATGTCTGAGGATCGTACGAACCAGGGCCAGTCCGATGCCCAGTCCGTCAGGTTTCTGCGTATTCATGTCTCCAAGCTGAGAGTACTGATCAAACACCACATCCTGCACATCCGTTGGGATGGCTTTTCCATCATTGTGAATGCGCAGCCGTACATGGTCAAGGCCTCCCAACGAAACATTGGCGGCCTTGATGACGAGAGCCCCCCCGGTCCTGTTGAACTTGACGGCATTGTCAAGAAGGGCGCGCAATACAAGAACGACCTTCTCTCTGTCGCCATAAATCGATGAAAGAGGATCGGTGAAATCGAGATCCACAGACAACCCGATCTCTTTGATCTTCGCATCCAGTTCCATCAGAACCTGGTAAACAAGCGGCTCAAGAGAGAGCGCGCTCCAAGTCCAGGTCTCCGAGCCGGAATCCAAAGAGAAAAGTTTCAGCATTCCCCCGACGATTTTCTCAAGATGCTGACTGGATTCATGGGCTTTTTCAATGTAATCCCGGACATCTTCCGTGTCTATGTGACGGTCGAAGTGGCACAGCAGATCCAGATAGCCCAGCACGGAGGTTAAGGGGGTCCGCAATTCATGCGACAGATTGCAGATCAGCCTTGTCCGGGCGCTGTTGAGCCTTCGGAGATCCCGGTTGGCCTGCTCCAGCTCCCGTGCCTGAATCTGCAGATGGGTAACCAGCTTGAAATTTTCGATGGCCAGAGCTGCCTGGTGGGCAATGGTCAACAACAGGTTCCGGTCTTCGGCAGTGAAGGTTTCACCAGACCTCTTGTTGTTGACATTGAGAACGCCGATGACCCGGTCCCGGCAGCGGATGGGTACCGAAAGAAGGGACAAGGTCTGGTATCGGTCCCCTCCTCCCGAGGGGCTGAAACGACTGTCGCGGGAAATATCGTCGATAAGAACCGCTTCACCGCTGGCCAGGACATACCCCGATATCCCTTCGCCCGGAGCAACCCGGGTTTTTTTCATAATCGGGTCGGAGAGTCCCTTTGCCGCTTTGATGCGCATCAGACCATCCGCATCCTGAACCATGAGGGAGACGATATTGACTTCGGCGGCAAGGCTGATGGAATCGACGATTTTGCGAAACAGGTCCTGCAGGCTCTCCTCGCTGTTGGCCGTCTTGCCGATTTCGCTGAGAAGAACCAAGTCGGTGAGGCGGCGTCTGGCCTGACGCTGAAGTTCGGCAGCGCGCTGTTCCTGCTGGCGGAAATCCCGGGCTCGTTCCAGAACCTCGTCGAGTTCTTCGGCATCAACCGGGCGCTGCAGCACATCGAGAGCCCCTTCGCGAAGAATACGGCGAGCCCGGCCGAAGTCGAGACCGCTCGACAGGATGACGACGGGTACGTCGGGCCTTAGCCTTCGGACTTTCTTGAGAAGAGACAAGCCGCTTACATCGGGAAGCTGTTCCTCGCAGAACACGGCGAGAAAATTCTCGCGGGCCAGTAGAGCGGGGACTTCTGCCCCCAAACCAGCCTTTCGCACCTCGAAGCAGCGATCCGCCAGCAAGTGTCCCAGATGCTCCAGGCCGTCCGTGGAGCTGTCCGCGACAAGAACCAACGCAGAGATTTGCCCTGGCACGTCTTTGCCCTCCCGGACCCAGGTCAGAGCCGAATCAGGCTCCGCAGCATTTTTTGTATTTTTTGCCGCTGCCGCAGGGACAGGGGTCATTGCGGCCTACCTTGTCTTCCTCGCGGGTGAC
>QKGY01000054.1 GCA_003250235.1 Desulfuromonadaceae bacterium | reverse complement strand
CCCCGCACCAGCTCGCGCTCTTCCGTGGCGAGGTTGATCCAGGAGCCGACAAAGCTGCCGAAGATGTCGGCAAAAATGACCGCGACAATAACGAGGATGAAAATCCAGTATTTGCGGGAGGGTCTCATCGGCGAATTCCTGTCCGGTAGGGTCGGCCAAACGGGGTGCGTCTCTTTCAGAATAGGCCAAAGAGACCGGTTCGTCTATGGGGCGGGCAACTGACCGGGAAGGAGAACTCGCTTTTTTACTTCTGAATAAAATAAAACAACTTTTTAAAAATAAGTAAAACCTGTTTGCTTTGTCGGGAATTTTGGTTTATCGTTGTTTTGTTGTCACAGCGAGTTGTGTGAATTGTTTCGCTAGTTACGCGGTTTTAAAGCTGAATGATTTCGGGGAGTGAAAAGTGAAATAGAATAAAGTCGTCCGGAGCCGTCTGCACGGAACGGGTGTGAGGAGTGTGGGATGCCGACAAGGGAGAAAGATACCTACTGTGTCCATTCGGTGGAAAATGCGCTGGCGCTTCTGGAAGTCCTCGGCGAGGAAGACGGCGAGGTGACCCTCACCCGCCTGAGCGAGCGTCTGGGGGTGCGTCGGGCTAGCGTGTTCCGTTTGCTGGCGACCTTCGAAAATCGTGGTTATGTTCAGCGTCGGCAGGGGTCGACCAAGTACAGCCTCGGCCCCTCGGCTCATGAAATCGGTCAGAAACTCCTCTCGCGCATGGAGCTTCTGCGCAAGGCACGGCCGGTGATGCAGGTTCTGGCGCGGGAGCATGACGAAGCGGTGTACCTGGTGTTCCGCCGCCAGGAGGAAGCGCTTTTCCTGGATATGGTGGACAGCGCCCAGCAGGTCAAGGTGGTCCCCCTTGTAGGACGCCGTTTTCCTCTTGGCGAGGTGGCGGCGGGACGGGTGCTTGGCGCCTATGCGGATGACGACAACGGAACGATCGAGGAGCGGGAGGCTATCCGTCGTCAGGGATACTGTCTGTCCTTCAACGATGTCGGTGAAGGGGTGGTCTCGGTGGCGACCCCCTTGTTTAACGGTGCGGGCAAGGTGGTGGCGGCCCTGGTCCTGTTGGGCCCGGATTTCCGCCTGCCGCCCGAGCGGGTGGAGGGCCAGTTGCTACCCGCTTTGCGCTTGGCCGGAGAGGTGGTTTCCTCGAAGTTGGGGTATTTCAAGGGGTATGCGCGGGTGCCTGAACCGGAACGGGAGGAAAGCCCGGAGGTTAGCGGGAAATGAAGTCCACCTTGTAGCGGTCGCGGATGATCTTCTGCAGAGTTGCCACCCCTTTGAGGGCTTCGCGGAACAGGTCTTTTTCCCGGTCCGACATGGCCAGCGGGTCGATGTGGTTGGAGGGTTTGAGTCCCGCCTTGAGGGCCCGCAGTTGTCGTTGCAGTCTCAGCTGAACCAGAAAGGTGAAGGCGTCCGAAATCACCGCGGCATCGCCGGCGGAGAGGACGCCTTTTTCCTGCATGGCTTCCAGTTTGTCCCAGGTCGTTCCCGTTAAGATTCCGGCCTCCAGTCCGAGCAGGCTGGCCCCCTCGGTGATGGCGAAGATGCCGGCCTTCTTGAGATCCACCTTGCCGCGATGTTCGCCGCGGCGTTCTGATTGGATGCGTCCGAAGAGACCCATGGGGGGTTTGAACCGCACGATGTGGCGGGCCATGTAAGGGAGAAAGAGAGCGTTGCGCCGGATGCTGTTGGCGATGTGGTCGCAGAGCTCTTTCTCCAACTGCGCAGAGCCGTGCAGGGTTCTCAGGTCCTGAAACATCCCGAAGTTTACCATGTGGTCCGGCTTGGGGATGGTGATCCACTGGTCCAGCAGCCGTTTCCATTCGCTGACGCTGTGTCGCCATTCCGGGTTGCTGGCCATGGTGTTGCCCGGGCAGCGCGGTACACCGACCGCTTCCAGGGCTTCCACCAGACGTTCCGAGAACCGCACGATGGCGGGGAACTGTTCCGGGGGCAGGTCGTCGGCGTAGACGATGGCGCTGTCCTGATCGGTCCGCAGGGTCTGCTCGCCCCGACCTTCGCTGCCCAGGGCGAGGTAGGCCGCCCCATCCGGCAGGGTGATCCCTTCTTCGTGTGCCATGATGGCGATGATGCGCGTGGTGAAGGCGTCGTTGAAGTGGGAGATCAGTTCCACCAGGCTTCGCGTGCCGGCGCCGGCACGGGTGGCGCAGTTGACGATGTCGAGCATGCGGCTGCTTATGCGGCTGAGCTGCTCGACGGAGCGGGCCGATTCGATCTCCTGGCTGATGTAGAGGGGGGTGCAGGTCTGGAGCTGGAGCAGGTCGGTGTCGGTGATGACGCCGAACAGCGAGCCGTCGTCGTTGGTGATGACCAGACGATGGATATTGTGCTTGGCCATCAGGAAGAGGGCTTCGAAAGCGTAGTCCCGGCGCCGGGTGGTGATCAGTCCCCGGCTCATGATGTCGCCGACTTTGAGGTCGGCTATTTTTTGCGGGTGGTCGGCAACGATGTTGCGGAAATCGCGAACGGAAACGATGCCGACCGGTTTGTCGTTCTGGGTCACGACGATGCCCGAGATGTCCTTCTCCCGCATGATCCCGGCCATTTCGACCACACTCAGGTCCGGATCGCAGGTGATGACCGGTCCATTGCACAGGTCTTCAACATGGAGAAGCAGGAGGCTCTCTTCATTGATGGAGCTGGTGGGCATCGGTGTCTCCTGGGGAAACAAATAGTGTTTTGCCTATTCTTCATGGATTTCTTTTTAGATGCAACCGTTTCTTTTTTTATTTTTTAAAAAAGGACTTCGCATTTTATGTGTTTTTTTTAATCCCATATGGTAGTCACTCCCAAAAACCCGGTTATACTCAAACTGAAACGGCAGAAGGGGGATTTCAAACGGGTTTCGTTTCGGATGGGACGCAAAAAATAAAAAATTTCAAAACAGAGTTATATTTTTTGTTGACTAAGTTTGAAAGTATGGATATCTTTTTTTTCAAGCACTCTAAAAATAGGCTTTTATCGTTCATTGATAATTTGAACAGGGTTTGTTGGAAATGTTGACAAAGGGCCTAGAAGCCGGGTTGACAAAGACCGGTACGGGGGCCTTGAGACATATGAAAGAAACAATGTGCCGAAAAATGAAAAGACATGAAAGGAGGTGCGCCGGATAGTCGGGGAGGTTGGGCAATCGTTTTATCACTACGTCGGAGGAGTTTCTTATGGAGAGACAAGAGAGTTTACGGGCGTACTGGAAAGAGAACCTTCGTTACATCGTCATCCTGCTGTCCATCTGGTTCGGGGTGTCCTATCTGGCAGGCATCCTCATTGCCGACCCGTTGGACAACATCCGGGTAGGCGGTTTCGGCCTGGGATTCTGGTTTGCCAACCAGGGGTCTGAAATCATCTTCGTGTTCCTGATCGTCATCTACGTGAAGCTGATGAATGTTCTGGATCGCAAGTATGACGTTCACGAGGACTGATTTTTAACGTCCACATCAAGAAATGGGGTGAGAAGATATGAGTATTCTCGCATGGACTTGGTTGTTGGTTGGTATCACGTTTGCCATTTACATCGGAATCGCCATCTGGTCCCGGGCGGCTTCCACCGGCGACTTCTACGTCGCTGAGAAGTCGATCCATCCCATACTCAACGGTATGGCGACCGGTGCCGACTGGATGTCGGCGGCCTCCTTCATCTCGATGGCCGGTCTGATCTCCTTCCTGGGCCGCGACGGCTCGATGTACCTCATGGGTTGGACGGGCGGCTACGTTCTGCTGGCGATGCTGCTGGCCCCTTACCTGCGCAAGTACGGAAAGTTCACCGTGCCTCAGTTCATCGGCGACCGGTACTATTCCAACACGGCCCGCGTCGTGGCCCTGTTCTGCGCCATTTTCGTCTCCTTTACCTACGTTGCCGGCCAGATGCGCGGCGTCGGCGTGGTGTTCTCGCGCTTCCTGGAAGTTGACATCAATACGGGCGTTATCATTGGTATGGCGCTGGTTTTCTTCTATGCCACCCTCGGCGGCATGAAGGGGATCACCTACACCCAGGTTGCCCAGTACTGCGTATTGATCACCGCCTACATGGTGCCGGCGATCTTCATCTCCATCATGCTGACCGGCAACCCGCTGCCACTGTTCGGCTTCGGTTCCAAGATCAGCGCCGGCGGCGCCCAGATCCTGCAGGATGCGTCCACCCAGGGTCAGTATCTGCTCGACGTCCTCAACGGGCTGGAGAAAGACCTCGGCTTTGCCGCCTACACCACCGGTCACCGTCCGATGATCGATGTGTTCTTCATCGTCTTCGCGCTGATGGTCGGCACCGCCGGTCTGCCGCACGTTATCATCCGTTTCTTCACGGTTCCCAAAATTCGTGACGCACGTTCCTCGGCCGGTTGGGCGCTGTTCTTCATCGCCATCCTGTACACCACGGCTCCGGCCGTTGCGGCCTTCGCCCGCACCAACTTCATCAAGACCATCCATAACCGCGCCTATGCCGATGCGCCGTCCTGGTTCCTCAACTGGGAGAAGACAGGGCTGGTCGGCTGGACGGACAAGAATGGCGACGGCATCATGCAGTACACCAAGGATAAGGACACCAACGAGATCAAAGTGGACCGCGACATCATGGTTCTGGCCAACCCCGAGATCGCCAAGCTGCCCAACTGGGTCGTAGCGCTGGTTGGTGCCGGTGGTCTGGCGGCGGCGCTCTCCACGGCGGCCGGTCTGCTCCTGGTTATCTCGGCATCGATATCCCATGACCTGATGAAGGGGGTCATCATGCCGAACCTGTCGGAGAAAGCGGAGCTCTGGTGGGCCCGCGGCGCG
>QKGY01000091.1 GCA_003250235.1 Desulfuromonadaceae bacterium | reverse complement strand
GCCTTTTTGCGAAAAGTTTATGGCGGTATAGCCCGCGGGCAGATCGGCCGCATCGACGGGGAGGTTCCCCTGGATGTCGCCACCTACCTCCTTAACGCCAAACGCGAAGAGATTCTGGAACTCGAAAGACAGCGCAACGTATCCCTTTATATCAAGGGCCGTCCCGATTTCATGGCCGGGCAGGCGGAACTGCTCTTCCAGAAACGCGAAAAGGATGAGAAGGAAGAAATCGCACCACTGGAATTCACCGCTGCCCCCCCATCACAGCCCGAGCGATCCGTCATCCCAACAGCCGCAGCTACGGAGCCGGCCGTAGAAACCGTTGCGGAAAAAGGGCCGGAAGGCGAGTCGGAGGTGAAGAAAAAACGGCGCCGGCGCCGCAAGAAATCCAGCGAGGAGTCTGCAGCGGCACCTGCTCAAGCGGCCCAGGAGGAGTCTGAGCAGAGCGAAACCTTTGCGGAGATGGCTGCGGAGGCACCGGAAACAGGGGCCGAAGAGCCCGGAGAGAAACCTGTTACAGCCCCCAAGAAACGCTCCCGCAGGCGCCGCAAACCCTCTCGAACCGCCCAGCCCGAGGGCATCAAAGCAGAGGCGCAAGAGCCGGCGGCCCCCGTCTCCGCAGATGCCGTCAAACCGGTTGACGCCCCCGCGGAAGTGGCTGCACGAAACACCTGCAACACCGGCAGCCAAGAAGAAAAGACGCCGACCGGGCCGAAAACCGGCCGCGTCAACGCCGGATTCTGCCGTGACAGCAACTCGCGAGATCGGAATTGCGCAGTCGGCGGCGCCGTCGCAATCCGCCCCCGAGACGGTTGTGCCGGTTCAAAAGGAAGAAACTCCCCACAAGGAAGCAGCCCAGGAAAGCCCTCAGGCTGCACAAAACCAGACATCGGCCGCTCCCAAAAGACCGGCGCGCCGCCGCACGACCAAGGCTGCCGAAAAGGAAAAGGCGGGTTCCCCCACGCTTCAGGAGAGCGAACCCAAAGAGAAAAAATCGGCATCCGCCTCGGAGGAGACCACAACAAAGAAATCATCGGCCCCAAGGGCCCCGCGCAAAACGCCCGCAAAAAAAGCAGCGGCTAAGACACCAACTCCGACGGCTCAACCCACTTCAGGCGACAAGACGGATGAACCGCCCGTAAAAACGGACGCCGCCAAGCCAGAGGGCGGCGGCGTAAAACCGGCGGAGAAAAAACCCACCCGCAAGAGAAAACCGCCCGTCAAGAAAAAGACAGAGCCATTACCGTCCGAATAAAGAAAAGGCCGGGCTTAACTGCCCGGCCTTTTCTTTATTCGCGCGACTTGAGGAACACCACCAGCGCCCCATCCCCTCCATACTGCCGGGGAGCCCGGCTCCACTCGCTGACCCAGGCCTTCCCTTCGAGGCTGAGATAGCGTTCCATCTCCGCCCTCAGGATCGGTTCCGTTCCGGAACTTTTACCCCGTCCCGTAATGATCAGCACCGTCTTGCGGCCATGATAAAGGGCATCTTCAAGGAAAAAACGCACCCTGGATCGGGCTTCCTCTCGGGACATGCCGTGCAGGTCGAGTGAGGCCTCGGGGTGCAGCCTGCCTTTGCGCAGGAGTTTTATTCTGCGGGCAGTCGCCGGGGGCTCTTCCTCGGCAGGGAATTCATCCTGGAACGTTACCTCCATCGTCCCCAGTGCCGAAAGAAAGAGATCCTTGTCCGTCGCGGGCGGTTTCTCTTCGTTGCCGTCAGGAGCTACCGAGGGGGAAGGGGCAGCTATCGAAACGTCTTCTGCAGACGGATCAACACCAAGACGGGCCATTTCTTCGGCAAACAGGGCATCCCCATCCACCGGGACTTCTTCTTTTTGGAGAACGGGTTGAGACGCTGAACGTTGTACAGGAAGGGACTCTGAGGATGAAACACGCAACCCCTTCAAAGACTTGAAGGGGTTGGAGGTCAATGCGTCACCGGAAGCTTTTTCTTTTGCCAAAACCTACCGCCTTACGATTTTGCGCCGACCCTGAATCGCCTTGGTCTGCTGTTTGATGAGAGCCCCGGGCTTTTCCAGGTGAAACTGGTACCACATGTCCCCGTACACCATCATCTTCATGCGGCGCCCTTCACGCAACGCCTCGAGGTTTACCTGGAGGTTCTCGTTCGCGCCAACCTTTTTCAGGCCCTTCTCCATCACCGAAATGGCCTTTTCACGCTCGCCGACCTTGTCCAGGCAGAAGGCGTAAAGGTTCCACAAAAGCGGTTCCTTCTTGCTGGCGGCAACCGCTTTTTCAAAGGTCTCGGTCATCTTGGCGGGTTTCTGCTTTTTCATGTAGCAGATGGCCAGCATGCCCATGGCGACCCAGTGGCGCACAAAACCCTTCTGCAGAAAGTCGAACGCTTTGGAAAAGTCTTGTTTGATGTAAAGGATCATGCCGATCTGGGCGTCGATCTGAGATTTGGTATAGAACTGCCAGTTGGAATAGCGGTAGCCGCTCTCCAGCGTCTTGATGGCCTTTTCCGTACGCCCGGCCTGGATATCGCGCTGGGCGACCGTCATCAGTTCGCCAATCTTCTTCATGACGAACCGGGTGATCAGGAAAAAGGGGATAGTAAAGGCCACGACGCCCGCCATGGAGGCATAGATCAAGCTTAAACCCGCGAAGATATTGAGGGCGATCGTTACTGCGGTGCCGATCAGAAGGGAAATCACAAGATTGAGCATAGATTGAGCAGTCCTTTCGGGAGGGTTTGAGACGCCAGAGTCTAGCAACAGCCCATGGAAAAGTCAAAAAAATAACCGGCAACCGCATCCTGCTCCGGACACGGCCCTGAAGACGGCGCCTTAACCGCGGAAATCTCCCCGAACCAGAAGCGTCAGACTGTCGCCCGGTCGCAGGACATGGTTCTGTGGAAGATTGTTCCAGTCCATGATCTCCCGGGTCTCCACGTCAAACTGTCGCCCGATTCCCCACAGGGTATCCCCCGACTTGACCTGGTAGACAATCTTGCGAAGAGGCTCATCTTTCTTCTTGGCGGAACGGACCGGCTTAACCGCCTTCGCACTGACAATGAGGGTCTGTCCCGGGCGGATGACATTGCTCCACCCCAGGCGGTTCCATACCCGCAGTTCCTTCTCGCTCACATCAAAGCGCCTGGACACGCTCCAGAGGCTGTCTCCCTTCCGCACGGTATAGGTCGCCCGGCGCGTGCGCACATAATCGTCCGCCAGCTCATCAACGGGACGGCTGGTAAACCCTTTCTTCAGGGGGAGGACAAGATCGGTCCCCACGCGAAGCGCCTTGGGATTGGCGATATGATTCAACGAGACGATGTCATCGACACGAATGCCGTGCTTTTTGGCCAGAGCCAACAGCGTATCCCCCTGCTTGACGCGGTGATGCGCATAATTGGCTCGTTCGGAAAGCGGCACCTTCGCGTAATCTTCCACGAAGGCATCAAGAGTTCCGGCCGGAATCCGTAAAGAATAATTTTTTACCCCGGGAGGGGTCGACCAGCGTTTCAGCTCTGGGTTCAGCCCTTTGATCTCCTCATAGGAAACCCCGCAGATCCGCGCAACAATCTCCAGGTCGGTAGCGGAGGGAATCTGCGCCACCTCGAAATCAAACGGTTCAAAATATTCAAGATCCGTGAACCCGTACTTCTCAGGCTCCTTGGCGATCATAAGGATGGCCAGCAACTTGGGGACGTAGTTCTTGGTTTCCGCCTGAAGATATTTCCCGTGGCACAGTTGCCAGAAATCGTTGGTGTTGTATTTGCGAATGGCCTGACGGATTTTTCCCGCACCGGCATTGTAGGCGGCCACGGAAAGATACCAGTCACCATCGAACTGGCGGTTGAGATCCTTTAGGAAGCGGGCGGCGGCACGGGTCGATTTCTCGAAATCTCGCCGTTCGTCGCGCCACCAGTCGTTCTCCAGCCCGAAAAGCTTTCCGGTACTTTCGATAAACTGCCAGGGGCCTGCCGCATGGGCCCAACTATAAGCCCGGTTATTGAACCCCGACTCGACCATGGCCAGATAGGCCAGATCCTGTGGGAGCCCCTCTTCCTCGAAAATTTCCCGCATTCGAGGCAGATATCGTCCGGATCTCTCGAGCCAGCGACGGAATACCGTGGAATTGCGCTGCGTATAATAATCGATGAAATATTGGACCTTTTCGTTCTCGACCACGGGAAAGTCGAAGGTTACTTCATCCGGCACCACCGTGGTCCCCTCATCCTCGGGAGGGGTCTGGTTTTCACCGGAGAGAACGAGAAGATCTTCGCGCGACTCGGCATCCAGAGAAGGGAGAAGGGACTCTGCTCCCTCTTCGACCAGCGTGTAGCTGGAAGAGTCGACAACGGATGCGTCGTCGCGTGGAGCCGTGCCGCCGAGAAACGTTCCTTCAACAGCCGTCCCGGCAATGACGCAGGTTTCCGGTGGGGGCGCCTCGGCAACCTCCCGGGGCGTCGTCACGCAGCCTCCTGCCAGTACTAATAGGGCAGCAACCCCAATCCATCTCATGAGAACCTCCAGGGATTTGACGGCCAAAGGCTACAGGAAAACCCCTTGTGTGTCAAGGAGTTCCGCCCTGTTCCGGCCAGAAGCGGGTTTCCAGTTCCTGAAGCAAAGGGGCGAAGGTGGTTCGATCCCGGGCGCTGACCGCAATCGCGGAGAAACGCCGACAAAGGTGGGGGATTTCCTCTTCGGGAACCATGTCGATTTTATTGAAGACCAGCAACCGGGGAATTCGATGCAGATCCAGGTCCATCAGGATTTTCTCCACCGCAGCCATCTGTTCTTCAAAGCGGGGATTGGAGAGATCCACCACATGCATCAGCAGGTCGGCATCTTCCAATTCTTCCAGCGTAGCCTTGAAAGCCCCCAGAAGGCTTTTGGGAAGATGGCGGATAAAACCGACCGTGTCGGTAATAATCACTTCGCGCTCCATGGGAAAGCGAAGCCTGCGGGTGGCCGTATCAAGAGTGGCAAAGAGCAGGTCCTCGGTCAGCACCTCGCTCTGAGTCAGGGCGTTCAGCAGGGTCGACTTGCCGGCGTTGGTGTATCCGACGATGGAAATGATCGGGACCTCGGTGCGAATACGCCGCT
>QKGY01000100.1 GCA_003250235.1 Desulfuromonadaceae bacterium | reverse complement strand
TGCCGGGTCAAAGACTACCTCAACCAGTCACTGCGCTTTTATACGTTTTTCGTCCCCTTCTACGTCCTTTATATCAACCCGAGTTTCATTCTTTCCATTCAGGACTGACCGCCTGCCCTTCGAGGTCCGGAGACAAGGAGTTCGTCATGGAAAGCCAGATCGCCAAAGCCATTCAGCTAAAACTTCAGCCGGTCGGCCTGTTGTGGAGCAACAGCAAACCCCAGGGGGCCACCCAATTCACTCCGGGAAAATGGGGGTGTGCGATGTGGCTGGTCGCCGGGGCCGCCAAGGGGCGGTGCGGCGTTTGCGACCGGACAACGTTCGGCTGCATCGGGGCGGGGGTAGGACTTGGGTTTGGAGACCAGTACAAGAATTTTCCGGGCGGAGAAACCTGCTTCTGCCATTTTTTATCGAGCGGCAATGCCAACTGGGAAAAAGGTCGAAAGACGGCTGAACAGGTCAAGCCTTACATGCGCGAAGAAGCCTTCGACAACTTCCTGCATGGGGAACGGTATTTCAAAACCCCCGAACTGGTGACCCATTTTGTCAACGGGCTCCCCACTCTGGATATCCCGACGGACTTTGTGGTTTTCAAACCGCTGAACGAGGTGGACGAAACGAAGGAGAAACCGGAAGTCGTGATTTTTTTCGTCGATCCTCATCAGTTTTCGGCGCTGGCGGTGCTCGCCAACTACGGGCGGCCTGATAATGAAAACGTCATCATGCCCTATGCCGCAGGCTGCCAGTCCATCGGCATCTACCCCTTCAGGGAAGCACAGAGAAAGGCGCCACGGGCGGTCGCAGGGCTTATCGATATTTCAGCGCGGCTACAGGTGAGGGGTCAGCTTGGAGATAATGTGTTGACCGTTGCCCTCCCTCTGGCTTTGTACCGGGAGATGGAAAGCAACGTGAGGGGTTCATTTTTACAGCGCCATACCTGGCAGGAGTTGACCCACGAAAGAAACTGATGGGAAGTTCCCGCTATCCCTGTGGCGGAACCGTCACCCCCGATACTTTCTGCGTCTTTTCTTCTTTTTTGCCGCCCGGTTCTCCGCTCACCATCCAGATGAGGGTTCCTTTCTGTTTGCCGAACAGGCGGGCAGCCTCCTTGTCGCCATGCCAGATATCCACGCGGCGACGCCATCGGTCGTTCATGGTATCCTGCACCTCGAAAATTCCGTGCCCCGGGATCAGCACTCTCTGGCCAAAGTGGAGACCCACTTCATCGATAAGATCCCTGGAGACGGCGATAACGCCGCGGCGTACGGACTTGTTGGAGGCCGTAATATGTGGAGTTGCGTCGCATTGGTCGCGGGTTGAGGAATAGGCTGTCAAAGTCACTTTGGTCGTGCGGATATTTTTCAACTCGACGGGTGCGTCAAACGCTTCCCGAAGGATCTCCAGGGCATGATTCAGATCTTTTTCCAGCGCGGCCATCTGCACGTACGGGTCGACGACCGAATCCGCTTCGTCCGCCTTGACCCGCCTTAAATTGTCATCGATAGACAGAGCAATGGCGGATAAGACGCCCAACAGGGTCAGCAAGGCGAGCATGGGAGGAATACGCTTCATGGGCCACTCGGATAAAAAGGGGCAACCACAACATCGCTAATTTTGGCGCCCGGTTTTGGTTTCCACAGATTCTGCAGGTATCGTACCAGCACTAGCCTTGTCTTCCCGTTAAAAATTTCTTCTTGACAAAATTATCCCTCCCGCTAAAATTATGACCGTTTTGGTTATATTTGATTCGTTTCTATCATCCCCCGTAAGTTTGATGCCTTTGTGGCAAAATCAGGATAAGGCGCTAAAATTGTTGCGTTCGAGAAAAAGAATACTCCGCTGCAACGTTACAAAAAGAGGGAATGGACAGTTATGATGCTCGAACGTGTCTATTTGTTTTACCGGGACGGATTCCGCTCCATGCGGCTCGGCAAAACCCTCTGGAAGATCATCTTAATAAAGCTTTTTATCCTGTTTGCCGTCATTAAATGGCTTTTTTTTCCTGACTATCTCCATACCCGTTTTGCCACCGATGAAGAACGGGCCAACCATGTTCTGGAAAATCTCATTCCGAGCCAGAACCCTTAATTTCATTTCAGGGAGGTTATCGTGCTGGAGCAAATTGATGTGACAATGGTCGACTGGGCCCGGGGCCAGTTCGCCATGACCGCCATGTTCCACTGGATCTTTGTCCCATTGACTCTCGGTTTGTCGTTTCTGCTGGCTTTTTTCGAAAGCCTCTACGTCAAGACGGGGAACGAGCAGTGGAAAAAGATTACAAAATTCTGGATGCGGCTCTTTGCCGTCAACTTCGCCATCGGCATTGCCACCGGCATCATCCTGGAGTTCGAGTTCGGCACCAACTGGTCGAATTACTCCTGGATGGTCGGTGACATTTTCGGAGCCCCGCTCGCCATCGAAGGAATCTTTGCTTTCTTCATCGAAGCCACTTTCTTTGCGGTGATGTTTTTCGGCTGGGACCGGGTCTCCAAAAAATTCCATCTATTTTCCACCTGGATGGTCGCCGTCGGCAGCAATCTCTCGGCCTTGTGGATTCTCGTTGCCAACGGCTGGATGCAGTACCCGGTCGGCATGAAATTCAATGCGGACACCGCCCGGTTTGAAATGCAGAACTTCTGGGAGGTTGTCTCCTCTCCGGTCGCAATCGGGCATTTTACCCACGCGACAAGTTCCGGTTTTCTCCTGGCTTCCCTCTTCGTCGTCAGCGTCTCCAGCTGGTTCATGTTGAAGAAACGCCACGTAGAGATGGCGAAAAAAAGCATCATGGTTGCTGCGGTTTTCGGTCTGATCTCATCCCTTTTTGTAGCCTTCACCGGCGATGAGTCGGCCTACACCGCCGCCCACAAGCAACCGATGAAACTGGCTGCGATCGAAGGTCTTTATCAAGGGGAACAGGGCTGTGCCCTCTGTGCCGTCGGCGTGCTCAGACCGGATATGAAGCCCGGCGAAGATGAGGATCCTTATATCTTTGCCGTGAAGGTCCCCTATGTTCTTTCCATACTGGCCAACCGAAACCCCGAAAGCTTCGTCCCTGGCATCAACGATCTGGTTTATGGCAACCCGGCCCGCAATATCGTTGGCGTCAACGACATGATGGTCCAGGGAAAAACCGCCATTGAGCAACTGGCTCTTTACAAACAGGCACGCGCCAATGGCGACGAATCGGCTGCCGCAGAGGCCCTGGCCAAATTCGAACCGGTGAGCGGCTACCTGGGATACGGATACCTCAACAGTCCCGAAGAGGCCGTTCCCCCTGTCGCGCTGAACTTTTACAGTTTCCGGATCATGGTCGGCCTGGGCACCCTATTCCCTCTTCTCTTTTTGGCTTTTCTTTTCTTCACCTACCGCAACACGCTTACGGAGAAGAGGTGGCTGCTGATGACCGGCGTTATTGCCCTTTTCCTCGGATATGTCGCTCAGGAGGCTGGATGGGTCGTTGCGGAAGTGGGCCGGCAACCCTGGGCGATACAGGGACTGCTGCCTGTCACCGTTGCTCGCTCCAATCTGACCACGGCAACCGTGCAGACGACCTTTTTCATGTTCCTGGTCCTCTTCACAACCCTTTTGCTGGCTGAAGTCCGCATCATGCTGAAACAGATCCATATCGGACCGGAGGTGGATTAAAATGATTGGAAATCTCGCTCTCTCCCAGCTGCAGCAGCTCTGGTGGATTATTGTGGCCACCGTTGGTTCCCTGTTTCTATTCATGACTTTCGTGCAGGGTGGACAGACGCTTCTCTCCACGACGGCGAAAACGGAAGAAGAAAAGGCTCTTGTCGTCAACTCCATTGGCCGAAAGTGGGAGCTGACCTTCACGACGCTGGTCCTTTTCGGCGGCGCCTTCTTTGCTGCCTTCCCCCTGTTTTACGCGACGAGTTTCGGTGGCGCATACTGGGTATGGGTCCTGATCCTTTTCACCTTTATCATCCAGGCGGTCAGCTACGAATACCGTCGCAAACCCGCCAACCTCTTGGGCACCCGTACCTATGATATCTTTCTTTTCATCAACGGCAGTGTGGGGCTTCTGCTGATTGGCGCCGCTGTCGCCACGTTCTTCAGCGGCTCCAATTTTCAGCTGAATGCCTACAACCTGGTAAGCTGGAAACATCCGCTACGGGGAGTCGAGGCGGCTTTCAGCCTGTTCAACCTTTCGCTCGGTTTTTTCCTAGTCTTTCTGGCCAGGGTATTGGGGGCCATGTATCTGACCAACAACATCCACCACCCCCCCCTGGAAGAAAAACTGCGGAAAGCCGCTTTCAACAACCTGCTCTGCTCTCTGCCGTTCCTGTTGTATTTCCTGATTCGCCTCGTTACCATGAACGGCTATGCCGTTGATCCGCAAAACGGTTCTGTTTCGCTGGTTGCTGGAAAGTACCTCGACAATCTTCTTTCGATG
>QKGY01000049.1 GCA_003250235.1 Desulfuromonadaceae bacterium | reverse complement strand
GGCCCGGGCCCTCTACAAAGTGGATATCGGACGCAGCATACCCGAAGACATGTTCAAGGCGGTGGCCGAGATTCTGGCTTACGTCTATAACCTCAAGAGGAACAAGGGATGATAAACGCAAACACCCTCAGGCAGTTGAACCTCCGGGAGATGCTGTTGCGCAGCGACATCGTGGTCGCCATCGGCCTGGTGGCCATCCTGATGGTGATGATTATTCCCCTGCCGTCGCTGCTGCTCGATGTCTTCCTTTCCCTCAATATCACCATCTCCCTGCTGATCCTGATCATCAGTCTCTATACGGCACGGGCCCTCGATTTCGGCGCGTTTCCCTCGGTGCTGCTGGCGACCACCCTGTTCCGGCTCTCTCTTAACGTCGCCTCGACCCGCCTCATCCTGCTCAACGGCGACCAGGGGCCCACGGCGGCCGGTACGGTGATCGCCTCCTTCGGCCAGTTCGTGGTCGGCGGCAATTACGTGGTCGGCATCGTCATCTTCTCCATCCTGGTGGTCATCAATTTCATGGTCATCACCAAGGGTGCCGGGCGCGTCGCCGAGGTGGCGGCCCGTTTTACCCTCGACGCCATGCCGGGCAAGCAGATGGCCATCGACGCCGATCTCAACGCCGGCCTGATCGACGACAAGGAGGCCCGCACCCGCCGAAAGGACATCGCCATGGAAGCCGAGTTCTACGGTGCCATGGACGGTGCGAGCAAGTTCGTGCGCGGCGACGCCATCGCCGGCATCATCATCACCCTGATCAATATCGGCGCCGGCTTCGTCATCGGCGTCATGCAGAAGGGGATGCCGATGATCGAGGCGGCGCAGAACTACACCATTCTCACCGTCGGCGACGGCCTGGTCGGCCAGGTGCCGGCGCTGATCATCTCGACGGCAGCCGGTATTCTCGTAACCCGCACCGCCGGCGACGGCGATTTCGGTTCGGAACTCAAGAACCAGTTTTCCATCCACCCGCGGGCGATCTGGGTGGTCTCCGGCGTGCTGCTCGGGTTCGCCCTGATCCCGGGGCTGCCGTTCATCCCCTTCATGCTGCTTTCGGTGATCCTGGCCTTTGTCGCTCGGCGCATCGACAAGACGCGAAAGGAGGAGGAAGCCCAGGCGCGTCTGCCCGAGCCGGAGGTGGTCAAGGAGGAGAAGGAAAACTACGAGGAGATGCTCACCGTCGATCTGCTCGAACTCGAGGTGGGCTACGGTCTGATCCCCTTCGTCGATGCGGCCCAGGACGGCGAGCTGCTCGCGCGCATCCGCTCCACCCGCAAGCAGTTTGCCCTGAACATGGGATTCATCGTCCCGCCGGTCCATATCAAGGACAACCTGCAGCTCAAACCCAACGAATACCGGATTCTGCTCAAGGGGGTCAACATCGCCGGCGGCGAGATGCTGCCGGGGCATTACCTGGCCATGAATCCGGGGCTCGCCACCGAGAACCTCAAGGGTGTCGCCACCGTCGAGCCGGCCTTCGGTCTGCCCGCCACCTGGATCTCCGAGGACAAGAAGGAGAGGGCGCAGATGGCCGGTTATACCGTGGTCGACTGCACTACGGTCATCGCCACCCACATCAGCGAAATCATAAAAAGACACGCCCATGAACTTCTTGGCCGGCAAGAGGTACAGAACTTGCTAGATAACCTCGGTAAGAGTTATCCGAAGCTGGTTGAGGAGCTGGTTCCCAACCTGATCAGTCTGGGAGGCGTGATGCGGATCTTGCAGAATTTACTGAGGGAACAGGTTTCCATCCGTGATCTGCGCACCATCCTGGAGACCATCGCCGACTGGGCGCCGAGCCATCAGGATGTCGACATGTTGACCGAGCAGGTTCGTCAGGCCCTGGGGCGTCAGATCAGCGGCCGATACGCCCAGGACGATCAGGTGCTGCCGCTGCTCACCCTGGATCGCACCATCGAGGAAACCCTTCAGAAGGCGGTGCAGCAGACCGGCCAGGGAGCCTTCCTCAATATCGATCCCCGCACGGCCCAGGCGATCCTGGAAGGACTGAGCGACAGCATCGGACGCTTCAGCGGTGGCAGCGAACCGGTTCTGCTGTGCCCGCCAACGATTCGACCGCATGTCAAAAGGTTGACCGAGCGTTATCTGCCGTCCCTGGCGGTGCTCTCCCATAACGAAGTCGCCCCCAACCTCAAAGTCAGATCCATAGGAACGGTGAAATTGAATGCAAGTTAAGGTATTCCATTCCGAGAATATGGCCTCTGCCCTGAAGAAGGTGAAAGAGACCCTGGGCCCCGATGCCCTGATCCTGTCCACCCGCACCGTACGCAAAGGCGGTGGGCTGTTCGGCAAGCCGCTGCTGGAAGTGACCGCAGCGGTCGAACCCGAGGCGCCCGTCGCCCCCGTTACCCGGGAGACATCTCCCCGGCGTCGCGCTTCGGACAACCCGCAACGCTCCTATGACACCGTGGCCGACGATCTGCGCTACGAGGATATCTGGGGGGCTGCCCGCAGGGCCACGCCGGCTTACGAGGAGCCTCCGCAACCGCGCCGTCAGCCTCAGGTCAACGTCCCGGTCGATTCCCTGCGCGGCGAAATCGATGAGCTCCGGGCGCTTGTGCAGGGCTTCGTCCGGGAGATGGCCGAGAAGAAACCGGCCCCGCCGGTGGTCGAGCCGCGCTGGACCCCGACGGTCGCTCCGGTTCGCAAGGGGCAGGACGTCTGGCTGGCTCCGGTGATGGCCGAACTGACGGCTCGCGGCATCGATGACGAGGTTGCGGAGACCATCGCCCGTTTTGCCGGGGAGAAACTGACTCCCCAGCAGGTCTACAGCCCGGGCGTGCTCGAATCCTTCTTCGAAGATACCCTTACGGACCTGGTTCAGGTCAGCGGGCCCATTCTGGCCAAGGGGGGCGGGCAGCGCCGCGTCGCTCTGGTGGGCCCCACCGGCGTGGGCAAGACGACCACCATCGCCAAGATGGCCGCCGAATATCTGCTGCATTACGGCAAGAAAGCGGTTCTGGTCACGATCGACACCTACCGCATCGCCGCCGTCGAGCAGCTCAAGGTCTACGGCGAAATCATGAATCTGCCTGTGGAAGTGGTCATGAATCCCGATCAGATGGAACAGGTGCTGGCCCGCCATCAGGACAAGGATCTCATACTGATCGACACCGCCGGGCGCAGCCCCAAGGACGAGGTGAGCCTGAAAGAGCTGGCCGAGTTCCTGCACCCGGACTTCGGTACCGAGAACCACCTGGTGCTGTCGGCCTCAACCCGCGAGCGCGATCTCGGCGAAGTGATCCGTCGCTTCCGCGGGCTCGGCCTCGACAGCCTGATCTTCACCAAGCTCGATGAATGCGAAAGCCTGGGAACCCTGGTCAATGTGCCGGTACGCCACAATTTCCCCATCTCCTACCTGGGGAACGGACAGCGGGTGCCCGAAGACCTGATGTTGGCGGATGCCCGTCAGGTAGCCGGCCTCATTTTGGGAAAACAGCAAGGATAGCCAACGATGGAAACGACGCACGAATTTGTGGATCAGGCCGGGACCCTTCGCTCTTTGAGCGGAAGGCTCTCGGAAACGGGCAAGGTGGGATTGTCCTCAGGTAAGGCGACGCGGGTGTTTTCGATCACCAGCGGCAAGGGCGGGGTGGGAAAGACCGCCGTCGTCTCCAACATCGCCGTCTCCCTGGCGCGTCTGGGCAAAAAGGTGCTGATCATCGATGCGGACCTCGGCCTCGCCAACGTCGACGTGGTCTTCGGCCTGGCTCCCCGCTACAACCTGAACCACTTTTTTGCCGGGGAGCAGTCCCTGGAGACGATCATGGTCGAAGGCCCCGAAGGGATCCGCATCCTTCCGGCCGGCTCGGGGGTGCAGAAATTCACCCGACTCGACTCTGCGCAGAAGATGCGTTTCATGGAAGATCTCGACAACCTGCACGGCGAGTTCGATGTCGTGCTGATCGATACCGAGGCGGGCATCTCCGAGAACGTCACCTATTTCAACGTCGCGGCCCAAGAGATCCTGGTGGTGACCACTCCGGAGCCGACAGCCATCACCGACGCCTATGCGCTGATGAAGCTGCTCTCCACCCAGTATCACGAAAAACGCTTCAACCTGATCGTCAACTCGGTGCGCAACAACGACGAGGCCCTGGACGTTTACCGCAAACTGACCATGGTCTCCGGGCGCTACCTCGACATTTCCATCGATTTTCTCGGCGGCATTCCCTTCGACCGCCGTATGCACGAGTCGGTGCGCCGGCAGAAGGTGATGGTGGAGCTCTCGGCCTTCGAAACCCTGGCCGGCAACCTGGCCGCCGGGACCCGATCCACCCAGGCCAAGGGGTCGCTGCAGTTCTTCTGGAAAAAACTCATGTCCTTCGGTAACGGGGGGTAACGATGAACAAGGCCTATGGCTACGGTCCGGCGGAGGGCGATGAGCGGCCCCGCCTGATCCAGTCACATCTGCCGATGGTAGGGCTGCTGGTCGACAGGATGATGTCCCAGGTTCCGTCTTTTCTGACCCGGGACGACGTCACCAGTGCCGCCATGATGGGCCTGATCGATGCCGCCAATCGTTTTGACGCTTCGCGGGGGATCCTGTTCAAGACCTTCGCCGAACACCGTATCCGTGGCGCCATCTTTGACGAGGTGCGCAAGATGGACTGGTTCTCCCGCTCGCTGCGTGACAAGCAGTCCCGGGTGACTCAGGCTATCACCCAGCTTGAGCACCGCCTGGGCCGGGCCCCGGAGGAGGATGAAATTGCCGAGTCCATGGGCGTGAGTCTGGAGGAATACCGGGACACCCTGTCGCAGATCGGCCATCTCGGCTGCGTCAGTCTGCACGAGACCCTCGACGAATCGGAAGAGGGGCGCGACTTCCTCGAAAACCTCGAGGATACCGAAGGCAAAAATCCCGAAGAGCAGCTGGCAGAGCACGAATTGACCCGGGAGCTGGCCGGGCATCTCGAAAAGCTCACCGAAAAAGAACGGATGGTGATCGCGCTCTACTACTACGAGGAACTCAGTCAGAAAGAGATCGCCGAGGTTCTCGACGTCTCCGAAGGGCGGGTGTCCCAGCTGCACAGCCAAGCCCTGCTCAAACTCAAAGTGAAAATGCAGAAACGTACCCGTTAGGCTCTGCCATGACTCTTCAAGACATCTCCTACATTACCGCTTCCGTCCTCTGCCTGCTCACCTGTGGGCTGCTGATCGTCCTTCTGGGCAAGCTGCGCCGGCAGGAGAGGCGGGTCAACGCTTTGCGGGAGGAACTCGGAGAAGCGTTGGCGCGGGTGACGATGCTGGAGCGCGCAAAAGGGGAGAAGCCGGTAGAAACGCCGGACACCGTGGATGCCGAGATGCTGCGCGCGCAGCTCAAGGCCCGGCCTCTGTCGCCTCCAGGCGGCAGCGCGCCGGAGAAATACCGTTACCTGGCCTCGATGGCCTGCCACGGCATGAAGGCCGAAGAGATCGCCGAGGTGCTGAAAATCTCGCCGCGAGAGGCCGAGCAGCTGGTCAAGCTGGCGCAGGTGGCACGACGCTCCGATTAAGAGCTAAAGAATTGTCCCGCGCGTGTCGATGAGGTATCAGACACCACGGAAGAGAGGGAATGCGTTTATGAGTTCAGGTCTTTACAGCGCGATGTCGG
>QKGY01000325.1 GCA_003250235.1 Desulfuromonadaceae bacterium | reverse complement strand
TGAAAGCAATCGGCCAGCGACAATGCTTTCAATTTCATTCAGTGTCATTCTCTGGGTTTTTGGCATCTGGTCCATAACTTCCTTCCTTTTTTCAACCGATAAATTGAGCCCGCAAAAGCATCATGGAACCCCTCACGGGTCGTATCCCCATGCCCAAAGCTCGCATGGAAGCGACTCCGAAACCTCTTTTAGTCCTAAAAAATGTTGCGATTGTGGTTATGTTGCATCCAAGTACGCAACATTTACAACGGAATGAATTTATTGATTTTTTTTACTTACAATTGAAATTGCCAAGAACGCAGTGTTGCATATGCAGCGTTTTTTTATCACAGTAGTTGAATAATTGCAATAAGAAACTTGCCAATCCAGGAGGATGAAAAAACGGAAGCCTGCCTCGGCACCCAAAACAAAAGGCCCCGCCGGGATTGATTCCCGGCGGGGCCTTTCTATCTAAGGAGAAAACCCTTATTTAATTAAAACAACTTCCCGACCAGCTCTGTCAATGGAGCCCAAACCGCGACCAGAATGGCGCTCGAAACAGACACTCCTACAGCCGCCGTAAGACCAATCATGCCCCCAGCAACAAGGTAATGCGATATGGCTTTTGCGGCTCTTGCCTGATAAGCAGTCTTCATTGTTCTCCTCCGTGTCTGCCTAGAGCTACACCCAAAACCTAATCTGCGCAACGTCGGACAAAGTAATTCCTTTATCCACGGTTAATACATCTACCACAGGCAATTTTTAGTTGCAAGTATTTTTACAAAAAAACCGGAAATTATAATTTCAAACTCTGTGCAACACAAGGAATTTTATCTAGTTGTACCACAAAATAGCGGATACCCCTGCCAGACAAAGACCTGTTGCTTAAAGGAACGGGAGGTCGAGACAAAACGGAAAAACCGTCCTTTCGCGAATATTCATCTTCGTCTCCTGACAACCGCAATTGTAAGGATCTCGATAGCGATGATGTTTTTCATTCCGGCGCCTTTTGATTTTCTTTTTTCCTTACACCCCTGACTTGCAGCTAACTTATTGTTTTTATTGATTTTTTTATTGACAGCTCACAAATATATTGTTATCGTTACTTCAACAGAAAACATTATCCCAGCCCAAGTCGCCCCCAAAAGAATTAGGAAAGGAGATGTTTTATGAGCAACGTGACTTCAGCTGTTCAAGCAAGGGAAAGTGTCTCTTCACAAATCGGCCTGGCCCTGATGAAAATCACCTTCCGCGTCTCTTTCGTCCTGACCATTGCCTTTGCTGCCCTGATTGGAATATGGGGTGTTGCGTGCATGGTCGGTGGCGCCATCGCAGCAGGTGGCCCGTTTGAACTCACCAAGAGCTGGTTTGCCGCGATATCCGGTCTCTAACCTGCTGTTCCAAAGCAATTCTAAAACCCAGACCGCGGGACATCCCCGACTCCAGAACCGCCCCTCCGGGCTGGCAGAATGAAAAGGGCTGCAACTCTCAACGGGGTTGCAGCCCTTTTTCGGTTTCAACAAAGAAATATTCGGTTCTAAATCGGCAAATTACTTAAATGCCTGCACTGGCAGGGACGTAAAATTAAAGTAAACTCGAGAAATGATTAGCATCTGACGGCATCGCTTCCTTTCCAAACCACGACAGGAGGTTTCTCATGGCAAATCTGAAGAACATTCTCGATGCATTTTTCAAGGGAATCGCTCGCAGCAGGGTATCCCTTATCGGTGCCATGCTTACCACCGCCGTGTTTCCTTTTCTGCTGGGATTGGTAATCGTCGATTCGATCTGGCACATCGACAATCCGTATATGGGTGCCATTATCTATATGATTCTCGGCCCAGCTTTCATGCTCGGGCTGGCGATGGTCTTTATCGGCCTCTTTTTCCTCAAAGGAAAGGAAGAGGTACGGCTTTTCACCCTTGACTACCTGAAAGAGTACTTTACCGACGAGACCCGATTCGCCCGGGTACGCAAACTGATTTTTCTCGGGATTTTTCTGACCGCGGCAAATTTTTTCATTTTCGCCTTGCTTGGATACAGCGGGTACCACTATCTGGAGTCCAACGCCTTTTGCGGACAGTTTTGCCATACCGTCATGGAACCGGAATATACGGCTTACCAGAATTCACCGCACTCCAGGGTCAATTGTGTAGAATGTCATATCGGCGCAGGGGCAACCTGGTTTGTAAAATCAAAAATTTCAGGCGCTCGACAGCTCTTTGCCGTTGCATTCAATACGTATCCCCGTCCGATAGAAACACCGGTTCATGGGCTGCGCCCAGCCAGAGAAACCTGTGAAGAGTGTCATCAGCCAGAGAAATTCCACGGGGATAAGCTCATTGTCAAAGACAAATTCCTCGCCGACGAGGCCAACACCCATGTTCAGACCGTAATGCTGATGAAAATCGGCTCCGCAGGCAACTTGGTCAAAAGTGCCCATGGTATCCACTGGCACGTCTCTCCGGAAAATAAAATCACTTACAAATCGGACGAGAAAAGGATGACCATTCCTGAAGTAACTCTTACAAAAGCGGATGGTACCCAGATTGTGTTTCGTTCCGGAAGCCCTGTCGATACCCAGTTGGAAACCCGAGTCATGGATTGCATCGACTGCCACAACAGACCGACCCACATCTACCGCACTCCCGACGCCGCACTCGATGAGCAACTCATGTCAGGAGCAATCCCCACCGAACTGCCCTTCATCAAGGAACAGGCCCTGCGCGTTATCAAAGAGGATTACGCCAGCCACGACGAAGCACGTACCGCTATAAGCGCAGCTCTGACGGGATGGTATAACGAAAAATACCCGGATATCCAGAAGACAAAACCGCAGTTGCTGCAACAGGCGATTCAGGGGGTTCAACAAGCATATCTTGAGAATGTCTGGCCCAGCATGAAGATCCGCTGGAATACCTACATCAACCTTATCGGGCATGGAGAGAACTTCGATATTGGATGCTTTCGCTGCCATGACGACATGCACGAAAGCGAAGGGGGGCAAACGATCTCGGGAGACTGCAACACATGTCATGTCATCCTGGCTCAGGACGACGAACATCCGGATGTTCTCAAGGAACTTCGCAAGGAGTAAATGGGAAAGAGAAAAGAAAGTTTTGTGCCCTAACGTGAAAAGGCCTCTCTTCCTTGTGCTGAGAGGCCTTTCTTTATTCCGCCGGCTTATTCATCCCGGCATCGTCACTCTGCGAGTCAGAGCGCATGGTGTCCCGCATCTGGGACGGTGTTTTTATGTCTGTTTGTGATTCTTCGATTCTCTGAGTCCTCCTTTCTCGTTGTTGTTAAGTTTACCTCCGAACAACGAGTGTGCAAGATCTCATATTCAATTCGATCGATTAAAATTGAACAATGGCGGCTGCCCAGGTAAATCCAGCCCCAAAGGTCACCATCCCGACCAGAGATCCGGAAGAGATTCGTCCCGTTTCCCGGGCCTCATCGATAGCAATTGGAATCGACGCAGCCGAGGTGTTTCCGTAACGGTCTACATTCACATAAACTTTATCTGCAGGAGCATGAAAGCGTTTCCCAACCGCTTCAATAATGCGCAGGTTCGCCTGGTGGGGAATCAGCAGAGATAAATCATCGGCCTGAAGACCGGCTTTATCCAAGGCCTGGTTGAGGGCATCCGACATGGAGGTCACGGCATGCCGGAAGACCTCCCTTCCTTCCATGCGAATGGTATGCAGCATCTGCCCCACATTCTCTGGGGTGGGGGGATTGAGACTTCCGCAGCCAGGGCTGTACAAGAGATTGCGAAAGGAGCCATCACTTTTGATGTAGGTGCTCAAAATTCCCTTTTCACCATGGCTCGGCCCCAGAACCACCGCCCCGGCACCATCACCGAACAGGACACAGGTATCGCGGTCCTGCCAATTGACCATGGACGAAAGCACCTCTCCGCCAACAAGAAGGATGCGACGATAGCCCCCGTGCAACATCATGCTTTCTGCGATCTGCATCCCGTAAAGAAATCCTGAGCACGCAGCGGAAATGTCAAAGGCCGCCGCATTGACCGCGCCGATCAGTTCCTGGACCACACACGCTGTTGCAGGGAATTTGCTATCCCCCGTCACCGTTCCAAGGATGATCAAATCAATCTCTTCGGGGGCCACACCCGCGTCCGTCAATGCGCGCTCAGCAGCTTTGACGACAAGGGTGGAAAGGGGTTCACCCGGGTTAGCGATATGGCGTTCGCGAATTCCCGTACGGGTGATGATCCACTCGTCAGAGGTATCAACAATCTGCTCAAGGTCTTTGTTGGTAAGGATTCTATCCGGAACGGCGCGTCCCGTTCCGAGGATTTCCATTGTGGGTTTTTGTTTCACCTGATTCCTCCATATAAAAGGGCGTGGTTAACGTAGCACGATTTAGCCTTACCCTCAACATTTGCCGAAGGTCAACTCAGTTGCAGGCCCTTTTTTTTGTGTTTAAATGAAACCTGAAATCAGCATCCAGACAAAGGAGGTTGCCCATGAGTGATAGAGAAAATAGTGCCACCGTTGGTGCGATGATGCTTGTCGCCGGTGGGGTTATCGGAGCCGGCTTGGCCCTTTTATTTGCCCCCCAGTCCGGGAAGAAAACCCGCCGGCAGATAGTACGCTACTCAAAGAAAGTGCGCAATGAAGCGGAAGCCAAAATTCAGGATGCCGCTCATTCCGTCAGTGATTTTGTCGAAGATCTCAACGAAAAGACCGCCGATCTTCTCGAGCAGGGCAGCGAGGTTGCCGACGACTGGCGCCGCCACTTTATGGATGCCATTGATAACGGCCAGAAGGCTCTGGAAAAGCAGAAAAAAAAGCTTTCCCAGCTTTGGGGTTGATATCCAAGGGGCACATGGCACCGTAATGTCTGTCCGCCATGTGCCCCCTTGACCTCTGCAATCAGGATGAAGCGTCTTTCGACCCGGAGGGTACCCTGCCAAGTCCCGCAAGGACGTTGTCGTCGATGGACCGTAGATGCAGATCCGTTTGCGGAAAGGGAATCTCGATCCCTTCTTCTCTGAACCGCCTATCCACATATTGTCCCAGCCAGCTCCGGATCATCAGCATCCGACTGACATCTCCGACCCAGACCCTCAATTCAAAATCCAGGGAACTGTTTCCAAAACCGATGAAGATCGGGGAAGGTTCCGGTTCAGCAAGAATCTCCTCGTTGGCTTTTGACGCCTCCATGAGAATTCGAAGAACCAGGCTGATATCGCTCCCGTAAGCCACACCGACAGGAAGAACAACGCGGGCGATATTGGTGGATAACGTCCAGTTTGTCACTTTCTGGGAAATGAGGTCCGAGTTGGGGACAATGATCTCTGCTCGGTCGTAGGTTTCCACAATAGTGGATCGCAGCCCGATTTTTTTCACATACCCCCATTCTCCATCGACAACCAGAATGTCTCCGACCTTCACCGGGCGCTCGAAGAGAAGAATCAGGCCACTGACAAAGTTATTGACGATATTTTGCAACCCAAAGCCGATACCGATACCGAAAGCCCCGAGCAGGACAGCCAAATTCTTGAGTTCGATGCCTGCGACACTCATGGCCAGCAGGAAACCGAGCAGGATCAGCGTATAGTGAAGAAGTTTCTTGATCGCATCCTTGATCCCCCTGTCGTAAGGCTTCCTGGGGAAAAACTCCGCCTCAAGAACAGCCCGGATAAACCAGGAGACAACCACCGAAAGATACAGCACAAGTCCGACCATGAACGCCATTCGCGCTGAAACAACCACTTCACCGATGGAAAAAGTCACGCCCAGCAAAGAATTCCAGGCCTCTCTTGCCGAGGGATAAATCCCCCAAACCTGGGCCAGATAGAGAAGGGCATACGCCACGATCAGTGTTTTGAGAATTTTTTTGAGACGCCCCTCCAGTTCCTGCCCGAAACGTCGGAAGAATCTTCTCCGTTTGATCAGGGGACGATCAAAGATATATTCCAGACCGCCACGCCCCAGGCGGATGCTCATGGCAGTCAACAGTCCCAGGAAAACGGTTTCCACCGAGGATTCGATCAAATGGGAAGCCAGGGTACTGAACCCGCCACACTGGGCAAGAAAGGAGACGGCCAGGATAACCGCTCCCAACTGGAGAAAAAGGGTAAATCCATCAACCCTTCCCTGATGCGCCCGGATATTGCTCTTTGCCATCAGAAACAACAAGGGGGCTCCGGCAAGTGACAAGAGAGCCAGATACAGGCGCAACAAGGGAACCGGGAATGAAATTTCCTGTAACGCCAGAGAAACCACAAAAAGAGTCGCCAGCAGGTAAACCATGAATATTTTACGAGGATTCTTCAACAGCCCCGCCGTCAGAATCGAGGCGGAAAAAGCGGCCAGCGACCAGAGAAACAACCGGTAGAGATCGGGAACATGGCTATACAGAAAGCCAAGAGACGCAATCGCCACAAATATCCCCGTAGCCCAGGGATGGTGAAGAATGAACTCCCACTCCTGGGTCGCTCCCCCCTGACGGGAATATCTCAGGAGAAAGACGCCCAATGCCATGGCCAGCAAAACCTGTGCAACGAGGATCCACCCCTGACTGATCCAGAATTCCCTGGTGACACCCTGAACGAGAGCGATGCCATTTTGGGTGGTTTGCCAGAGATCATCGTCGAACTGCCGAAAGAAATGGTCGGAATAAAATGGGGGGGCGGTTCGTTTGAACGTTTGCCTGCGAAGATCCCTGAGGGTTTTGTCGATCATGTTGCCGACATCGAAATTATTGGTCTGAAGAGCCGTAACCTCTTTTTGAAGAGACAGCATCGACGCTATCGCCCTATCTATACGGGTGAGGGTCCCGGCAATAAGGTTCTCGGCCTGAAGGAACGGCTCCTTGGCAATTTTGAGCTTTTGTTGTTTCAGGGATTGCTGCCACCCTTTCCAATAGTCTTCGCGGCCATGCCAGGTTTCTCCCAGATTCTCTAACGTCGACATGTTGTCAACGATGCCGGCCATGATCTTGTTCAAGGTACTGCGCTGGCCCATCACCTGGGCGCTTACCTCCTCCAAGCGATCAAAATTCCAGCCGACCGGATCACCCTGATCAGAAATCCATTGATTGAGGGCTCCCTGCCGCTCTTCGGCATCTTTGATTTGTGCCTCAAAGGCTGTTTTATCCTCCAGCGAACCGATTTTCCCTTTGACGACCGCGGCATCGGTTTCGAGAACCGACAAGGTCGGGATCACCTCTGCGACCCCCGGATATGAAGTGGGAGTCTCTATGACATCGGTTCCCTCTGCGGCAACAGCCATGACAGAGAAGAGCAGCATGACAACAGCGATAAAAGCTCTAACCATAAAACCTCCGGGGTCATTGCCCGAACAGGTGAAACCCCTTTTTTTCATACATCCCCACAGGGCTTCTTTCCCCTTGATATCATCTGGGCACTACGGAGAGACGTTCCCAGCCCTCGACTGAAAATTTCCTGCCCTCCAGTACCGATCTGGTGGTCTGAAGTATTGCGGAACGAACTTCCACCCACGCTTCCCGGGCCTCAGCAAAATATCGTTGATTGACTTCCAGTTCAATCCCCCCATACGACGAGGAGGGAAATCTTTTTCGCAGAGCGGTGACCAAGCTGTCCGCTGTTCCCCGGTAGGGATAATTTCGTCGCACCCTGAGGGAGGGGATCCTCTGCTGAAGAGAGGCTGCCAGATCAAGGCAGAAGAGCTTTTCCACTCTCCGGGAAGGATCATAGAGCAGTCCGATGTCGGCGGTTCGTACCCGCCCTTTCAGCACAGGGGTAAAGGAGTGGACAGAGAGGTGCAGGACCTTTCCCCCCTGGCTCACGGCACGCGCCACATTGCCTTCTACCGCCTGCCGATACGGATGGTAGTACCTTTGCAGAACCTTCTGCCTCTGCTCGCTCGTCAGATCTTTTCCGCATTCGGAAAAAAGAGAGCGGCTGCCCAGGCTGCGGTTGAGATCCACAAGGAGCCTCGAAACCGTCGAGGCATGCAAGGACACCGAAAGCTCTCTGGCTAGATCCTTGGCCAGAGAGAGGATGCCGATATCCCACCCCCTGTGGCTGGCAAGCAGTTCCTCACACTCCGTAAAGAGAGGCTGATAGTCCCGCGGTACCCGATTGCCCCCATGTTCACAACTGACTATACGCGTTATTCCATCAGACATGAAACGTTCTTCCCTCCGCCAGGCACAAGCAAAGCTCTCTATAAACCTCCATAATTTCCGCCGGTGCCGGGTTCTCTCCCACGGCCTTTGAGATTCGCCGCGCCAGAGGACCCTCTTTCAGAATCCTCTGCAAAGCAGCTCCCGTGTTGTCATCCATCCTCTCGACGGGCAGAATCCTCTCGGAAAGGGAGGAGAGAAGTTCTCCTGCCGTGCACCTTTCCGGCGAGGATACGCCAAAAAGGTCCAGGTAGCGCGTATCCTCGATAACGGCCTGTTCCCCATCGCGGATCGTATGGAGCAGAATCGGCGCCAAGGCGTCAACCTGCCAGGCTTTCTGTTGTGCAAAAGAGCACCAGGTCTCCGCGACCAGGGCTTTGAGAATCGCACTCGTTAAACCCAGAACGGCAAAGTCGGCCTGAGGGCATTCCTGGATATCCAGAATCCGGATCTCTATGGCACGGCGATCGAATCGCGCGATGGCGCCACGACTGTTGAGCCATTCATAGCGCAGAATTCCTTCGGGGTCGTTCGCCTCAATATCTTTGTACATCCTGGTGAGGATTTCCCTCTCATAGGCTCTGCGGGTAAACACCGGTTCGGGGATCACCCGTCCTGTCACCGAAGGGACAAGACGCTGGTTCAGTCGATACACCTCCAGCCGGTTGTCCAGATACCCTGTCAGGCGACCGTCCATAAACGGAGAGCTGGCAGCCAGTGCCGGCAGCAGAGGGAGCACGAGACGGATCGCCGCGTGCAAACGGCCGAACTCCTCATCGTTGCCGAAAGGAAGATTGAGGTGCACACTTTGCAAATTGGACCAGCCATGGCCCGAGCACCCGAAGATGCGATCGTAGGTGTCATAAATTTCGCGGTTGTCATAGGGCCATAGACGCGTTTCGCGAAACGGATCCATCCAGGGATGCATGGCGGTCGGCATCAACTGCCCGCCCAGAGGTCGAAGCAGGGCGTTGATCTTTTTAACATGGTCGGAGAATGTCTCCACAACCACATCCAGGGCCGCCACGGGCCCATTGGTTTTGAGCTCGATGACATGAAGAACCAGCTCATTGGACCAGCAAAGTGGACCGACCTCCACCTCAGAAGCCAGTTCCCCCCCCTGGGCCGCCAGGATGCGGTCAGAAACCGGAAAAACCGCAAGGCTCTCGCGGTCCACAATCATGTATTCCAACTCAACCCCATACCCTTCGAACAATCCGAGTGTCCCGGGCATGTCGTCACCCTCCTTTTCGCTGCTCGACTCTTCTGACCATGACCCGCATTATGCGTCGATACAGTTCGTCTTTGAGACAGCGATCTTCGATTCCGGCATCGATATTCGGGTTGTCATTTACTTCGATGACAAAAACCTTGTCCCCCACCTGTTTGAGATCGACCCCATACAACCCGTCGCCGATCAGATTGGACGCCTTGACGGCAGCCCGCAGCACAGGGGTCGGGATATGGTCGACCGGCAGGGTGTCGAACCGGCCTTCATCACATTTGAGCCCCTGGCTGTTCCTCTTCAGGATCTGCCAGTGCTTCTTGGCCATATAGTAGCGGCAGGCATAGAGGGGCTGACGATCGAAGACGCCAACCCGCCAGTCGAAAGGGGTCGGAAGAAATTCCTGGGCGATAATCAGTTCGGATTTTTCCAGCATCCGGGTGACGGCTTCGTGCAACTGCTGAGTCGTCTCCACCTTGACAACCCCGCGGGAAAAGGAGCTGTCTGGCTGCTTGAGGATACAGGGAAGCCCCATCTCCCTTTCGATGCTGTCCTTGTTGCCACGGTGGACAATGAGCGTTTTGGGAGCAGCCACCTTGTTGCGCTCCAGCAGCTCTGCCAGAAACACCTTGTTGGTACACTTCAGAATCGACTCGGGATCGTCCACGACCACAAGGCCTTCCGCCGCCGCCTTGCGGGCAAACCGGTAGGTATGATGATTGACATTGGTCGTCTCCCGAATGAACAGTGCGTCAAACGTGCCGATCCGGCCAAGATCCTCCCGCCCGATCATCTCCACGTTGAACCCTTCCGCCTCACCGGCCTTGACGAATCGTTCCAGAGCCCTGGCATTGGACGGGGGCTCCTCTTCCTTGGCCGAGACGAGAACGGCCAAGTCGAAACGGCCTTTGCTTTTACGTCCACCCCACCGGAGACGGCCCTGAAAATACAGCTTTGCCGCTTCGGCCACAAAATCATGGTGCTCCTCGGCGATCTCACTCATGGCCATGGGGTTTACATTCTGGAGGTGCCATTTGCCCGCCTTGACGCTATAGGTGAACACACACCGAAGAAAAGGGGCCTGAAACTGTTTGAAGAGCAGAGAGCTGAGGGCATCATAGCGTTTCGCCAGGTTCCGGCCGAAATAGATGCTCAACACGAATTCGTGAGACTGAATCGGAGTCAGACTTTTCTGGATGAGATGATCCAGATCTTCCGAGACGAAACGGATGATGGTCTGGGATTTCAGGTCCTGGACGGCCGTGACCGTCGGCAGCGGTTTGTGACCGCGGGCCGCAGCCAGCAGCGAGACATAATAGCCGATGCTCTGGTACCGATAAGACCGGCACAGGTTGAAGACCTTGGCTCCGCGCATGGCCGTATAACGGCTCTCGGTCAGATAAGCTTTGGCCTGTACCCGCTCGACCTCGGGGATTTCAAGGGGCCAGTCCTTGGGGTCATCGACGACAATGAGCATGGCCACGTTATGGCTCCTTTCTTTCCTGACGCGGCTGGATGATCAGCAGGTTGGCATCGTAGGTCAGAACCCCGAGCAGAATGGAACAGATGACCCTGTTAAGGCTCACCTCGTAGAGTTGTTCCCGGGCAAAGGGGTTGGACGCCATGGGGTCGGCAATCCGGATGGTACGATTCTCCCGGTCATATCCTGCCAGCACAACAAAATGCCCCGAGGGATCTCCCCGCACATCGTCATAGTCGCAGTTCGGCCCAAACTCCCTCATCGTGCGATACAGATAGGTGGCGCTCAGTCCGGTAATCAGGGGAATCCCCCTTTTGAGATAGCGACGAATCAGATCGGCAGTCAGATCCTCAAAACGCAGCTGCCCCCCCAGATCAAGAAACCTCAAGTAGCCTTCGCTGGCAACATGCAGCTTCGGATCACTCTTGAACAGCATCTGTTCCCGAAGCCGCTCCCGGATATCCGGGCCTCCCGGAAGCAGCCAGGTCGGATCGAAGAGCTGCAGTTTATAGGTGTAGATAGTCGCCCGATATCCTCGGGCCAGGGCGTGATTTGCCAGAAGCACGGCGAGCGTCCCCCCGCCCTCGAGCATGTGGACTTCGGAAATAACCTGCTCAAGAGAAACAGAGTCTCCATAATACTGGTAAATGGCATGAAGACACGTCGGCCCGCAGGTTATTTCATCCGGCTGGGGCAAGATGCGCAGGGGAAGCTTGGCTCTCAGCGGCTCGGTTTCCATCTCGTGAATCCTCCCGGATTCTTTAGGGAATGGCCCTGGACGTTTCACCAGGGGATCTATTTTTCACCCGTGTGATTCGAACACCATCGGGGCCTTGTAGGGATCAGAAAGTGGCATCCAAGCCAAGGCAAGATCCTGCGCAAGCCTTATCAAGCAGGAAATCCCGGTACTTCGTCATACATCCCAGATCGTCCCCGGTTTTTTCATGGAAAAGGCCGGCCACAGATGGCCGGCCTTTTCTTTCCCTCGATCAATTTTTGTCCGACAAAGAGGAGCAACCTCGTGCCTCTTAAGGGTTGGATAGAGGTTTTCAAGCTTTGACCAGCGCAACTATGCCTGCGAAACCGACAGGATTGAGCCTCCTGGAACCTTGCCCCCACCCTTTCCGAGAGCCTTTTCCTTGTATCTTATAACGACATCGACTACCTGTTTAATCTAACCCAACTTTCAGGGCTGTCAACACGACGCCTTCTTCCCCAGCGGCCCGGACGGAGAGGTTTGTAGTGGCAATTACCAGCCGTCGTGGTAGCCTGTGCTCTGGAGGTTCGATCATGGAGATTTCTCACATCCTGCATACGCCCCTTTTCTCGCTCGTTGTGATTCCGCTGCTTATTTTTTTCTCCCGCATCCTCGATGTCACCCTCGGCACCATGCGCATCATCTTTGTTGCCCGTGGGATGCGCTATTATGCAGCACTCCTCGGTTTTTTCGAAGTCCTGGTCTGGTTGCTGGCTATCGGCCAGGTCATGCAGAATCTCACCAACTGGGTGACCTACGTGGCTTACGCCTCGGGTTTCGCCGCTGGCAATTTTGTCGGCATCGCCCTGGAAAACCGCATCGCCATGGGCAACTTGATCATCCGCATCATCACCCGCAAAGAGGCCAACGAACTGATTCGGTATCTGTGGGAAAAGGGGTATGGCATTACCACCGTGGACGCCCGGGGCGAGACGGGACCGGTCAAACTGATCTTTACCATCGTCAAGCGCAAGAAAATCGCGGAAGTCATCCGCATCATCAAGAAGTTCAACCCCAACGCTTTCTACACGATTGAGGATGTCCGCTTCGTCAGCGACACGGCGTTTGCCCCCATCCCAAGAAAACAGCTTTTTTCGCTCAAAGCGCTGAAAATCCGCAAATAAGCTGGCCTCTGAAAACAAAAAAGCGGTACCCGAACTCCTGTTCGCTGTACCGCTTTTTTGTTTTATCGGGGCGAGAGCCCTCAGAATAGCCGCTTACACTTCCCAGAATACGTTCAGGACATCGTCATCAACAACCTTCAGCAGTTTACCCAGGTTCAGCGTCGGCGACGCATTGAGATAGAACCGCCAGCGATTGGCCTCGTCATGGTAGTGGAGGGTCCACTGAACCAGCTCCTCATTGAAACGAAACTGGGCAACCGGCAGCCGCAGCCACATCCCCGGTCGTGCCGTATCGCGACGATCCTGAAACAGGGTCACCTGCCCCTCTTCCAGCTCGAAACGCAAACGAATCTCGTGGCACATGCAGGGAGGAACGTGAGACGCGATGTATTCGGAGAGAGCCTTTTCCGCCGATTTTTTCACGAACTCCGGAATCGCCATGGTTGCTCCGTATCTTCGAGACCGATCTGCAGAACCATCACGGCGGACAGTTGGCGCAGACCGATCGGAAAAGGGTGGTGCTCAGATAGCGGTCACCGCGATCCGGCAGCAGGGTCACGATGATTCCCTCCTGCAGGCTTTCGGCATAACGCAAAGCCCCCGCGACGGCGGCCCCGCTCGACATGCCGGCAAAGATGCCTTCCACGATGGCCAGGTCGCGAGACATGGCAAAGGCATCTTCATCCTCGACGGTGAGTTTGCGATCAAGCTGCTGCGGCTGATAAATCTCCGGGACGATGGCCTCCTGCATGTTTTTCAGTCCCTGCACCTTGTGGCCGAGGCGCGGCTCGACCCCGACTATCTGGACCGCCGGTTTTTTCTCCTTCAAAAACCTGCCGACCCCCATCAGTGTCCCGGAGGTGCCCATCCCGGCAACAAAGGCATCGATCCGCCCTTCGGTCTGCTGCCAGATCTCCGGTCCGGTTGTTTCGTAGTGCGCCAGAGGGTTGTTGGGGTTCGCATACTGATTGGGCATATAGTAGCAGTCGGGTTCGCCTTCAAGAATCCTGTGGGCCAAACGGATGGCGCCATCCGTTGCCTCCTCGGCAGGGGAAAGAACCACTTCGGCACCGTAGGCCTCCAAGATGGCCCTCCGCTCCAGACTGACGCAGGCCGGCATGACCAGTTTCACCCGGTAGCCCCGCGACGCGCCGATCATCGCCAGGGCGATACCCGTATTGCCGGACGTCGGCTCCAGGATCACCTTGCCCGGATGAAGCGTACCGGCCTCCTCCGCCTTGCGGATCATGTGCGCGGCAGGGCGATCCTTCACCGACCCACCAGGATTGTTTCCCTCCAGCTTGGCGAAGAGTCTCACTCGCGGGTTCTTCTGCAGCCGCGTCAGTTCGACCAGAGGCGTCTGGCCGACCGCATCAATCAGATTCAACGATTGGTTTTTCATGAAAGAATGCTCTCTACCCCTTTCCTATGGCCTCAGCCTTTATCCACACTGTAACGCCCCGGTCCTACGAACATGAGGCCTATGAAAAATATCCCGTTTTCTATGGCGTGCGAAGCCGTCATAAGCCCTTCTCCGCGTCCCAGGTGCATGCTCGCGGCAACAGCCATGGTCGCCGCCAGGAACAGGCAGGCCGGGCGGAAGAAGATCCCCAGGATAAGGAAAACGCCGCCGAAAAATTCACTAGCCGCCGCGGCAAAACCCCACACGACGGGAAACGCGTGAATGCCGAGATGCTGCATGGCCGTCCCAAGACTGGACCATTTATCCGGACCTCCCAGCAGCTTCGGCGTTCCATGGAACAGGAACATCACGCCGATACCCACCCGCAGGAACAGGAGGCCGAAATCCTTATACTTTCCCAGAAATTTCAATGTCATGGTTCTCCCCGTCTCAAGTGACTCAGATAATTCCGTGCAACGGACCGCCTGGAGCGCCGAGGGCATCCACCCGCTTTTCCACCCCGGGGTCTTCGATCAGATCCGGAGCATGATGCGCCTTGCGACGCGCATCGATGACCAGCGACCCCGAACACCCCCAATGCTTAGCGTCAATCGAGGCGCCTATGCCGTAAATATCCAGGGCCGGATCGGAACGCGTGAAGGTCGTCCAGAGAAAATTGTTGAGGGTTTTTGCAGCGAATTCACTGTCGTCGACAACCACCACCAGGGGAAAGCGGTTGATCACGCCATCGGCGCTGAAGGAGCTGCAAAATCCTTCCATCCCGGCATCGCTCTCATGCCGCCTTCGGGAACAAGGCGGACCCTTGACGACAAGAATCCCCGGAAGGGCCATGCGGGGAGTGTCGAACCCGGCGGGAAGCCCCAGTTCTCCAGGGATCTCCGTCGGAAGCTTTCTTAGGGCTTCGCCGGCCGAGGCGATGACCACCTTCGATCCGGCATTGAGAGCGCTTCCGGAATAATCGAGGGTATCCACCGTGGTGCAGGTCTGGAAGTGCAGATCGCACCGCCAGTTGACCCGCTCCAGCACATGCTGAAAAAACGCGGAAACGTCATGGATGTCCAGACGCGGCTGATCTTCCCGGGCCACAATAAAGAGGTACTTGGCCAGCGACAGCTGCCCCTGCCCCAGGATCGCGTTGGCGATGGTCAGAAGCTCCTGGGGCCGCCTGCGGGACGCATAGGGCACATAGCGCTCACTTCCAATGGCCAGGAGTAGAGGGTGTACGCCCGCGGCGTCCACCGCATGCACGGCGTGGACACCGGGAAGGACCGACGGGATAAGCCCTCCGGTCAGCTCATGGATAAAGGCCCCGAAGCTGGTATCTTCCTGGGGAGGCCTTCCCACCGTGGTAAAGGGCCAGATCGCACCATGGCGATGGTAGACATGATCCACCTGGAGAACCGGGAAATCATGGGCCAGGCTGTAGTAGCCGAGATGGTCGCCGAAAGGCCCTTCCGGAAGAGTCCGTTGGGGGTCCACCACCCCGGAAATGACAAAATCGGCCTCCGCCGGCATCGGCAGCTCCCCTGGAGGCGTCACCAGCGCAATGCGATGGCCCCCGAGCACTCCGGCAAAGGAGAGTTCGGGCATCCCCTCGGGAAGGGGCATGACCGCGGCAACGGTCATGCTGGGCGGGCCACCGACAAAGATATTGACCCGAAAGGGGAGCCCGCTTTCCAGGGCTTGCGCATGGTGCACGCCGATACCGCGATGAATCTGGTAATGCAGACCCGCCTCGGCATCCGGACGATATCTGCCGCCGGAAATCTGCACCCGGTACATCCCCAGGTTGCTGTGGCGCCAACCGGGGCTGAGGACACTTTCCGAATAAACCTGGGGTAGGGTAATAAACGCTCCGCCGTCATCCGGCCAGGATTTTAACTGGGGGAGTTGACTCAGGGTTGTGCGCGCGTCAAGCACGGGGGCGATTTTTACCCGCTTGGGCAGAAGATGATAGGCTCCGCGAGGAGCCCCGGCAAACTTCAGCGGATTTTTCAGAAAACTGGCCGGGTTGATCTTCAGATCCGCCAGCCTCTCCAGCGTATCGAGGGTATCGCGAAAAATATAGCGGGTACGCTCCAGGGACCCGAAGAGGTTTCCCACCATGGGGAAG
>QKGY01000318.1 GCA_003250235.1 Desulfuromonadaceae bacterium | reverse complement strand
GAAGAGGGGGAGGCGCTGGTTACCAGCGTGATCATGAAGACCCCGATCGCCTTCAAGGAGATCATCAGCCTCGGAGATCGCCTGATCAAGGGGCAGATCAGCGTCGCGGAGATCACCAAAGACTACGAAGAGGAAGAGGGCAGCGAGGAGGAAGAGAAGCACCGGGTGCGCATCCTCGAGCTGGTGGAACAGATCCGCGAGCTCGATGCCCGCTTCATGGAGCTGCGGGAGCAACTGGCCGCCGAAGTGCCCAAGGACGAAAAGAAAGCTCTGGAGAAGCAGACCAAGGAGCTCAAAGGGCAGATCTCCGAGTTCATGCGCCAGATCCGCCTGAAGGATTTTCAGGTCGCCAAGATCGTCGACACCCTCAAGGAACTGGCCGAGCAGGTCAAGAAGGGGATGGCCGAGGTCAAGGCCTGCGAAGAGGAGCTGAAGCTGCCCCACAAGGACATCAAGAGACTGCTGCGCCGTATGCGCAAGAGCGACGAGGAGGCTCTCAAGGTCTCCGAGGAACTCAAGGCGCCGATCGATGCGCTTCTGGTGGTGGAAAAGCGCCTCAAGAGCGCCCAGCGCAAGTTCAAGAGGGTCCAGGAGGAATCGGGTTTCGCTCCCGAAGAGCTGCTGGAATCGCTCAAGGAGCTTCAGAAGGGGGAATGGCGGGCCAAGGCGGCCAAGACCGAGCTGGTCGAAGCCAACCTGCGCCTGGTGGTGTCCATCGCCAAGAAATACACCAATCGCGGTCTGCAGTTTCTCGACCTGATCCAGGAAGGCAACATCGGCCTGATGAAGGCCGTGGACAAGTTCGAATATCAGCGGGGCTACAAGTTCTCTACCTACGCCACCTGGTGGATCCGTCAGGCCATCACCCGCGCGATCGCCGATCAGGCGCGCACCATCCGTATTCCGGTGCACATGATCGAGACCATCAACAAGCTGATCCGTACCAGCCGCCAGCTGGTTCAGGAGATGGGACGCGAGCCGACGCCGGAAGAGATTGCCGAGCGCATGGAACTGCCCCTTGAAAAGGTCCGCCGCGTGCTGAAGATCGCCAAGGAACCTATCAGCCTCGAAACGCCGATCGGCGAGGAGGAGGATTCCTCTCTGGGGGATTTCATCGAAGACAAAGGGGTGGTTTCTCCTCTGGAGGCAGTGATCAAGGGGAACCTTTCCGATCAGACCGCCCGGGTTCTTTCGACCCTGACCCCGAGGGAAGAGAAGGTCCTGCGTATGCGTTTCGGCATCGGCGAGAAGTCCGACCATACTCTTGAAGAGGTCGGACAGGACTTTGCAGTAACCCGCGAGCGTATCCGCCAGATCGAAGCCAAGGCCCTGCGTAAACTGCGTCATCCGAGCCGCTCCAAACGGCTGAAGAGTTTTGTGGAATTCTAGAGAATGCCCGGGTAAAAGGCCTTGACATGTCTGTGTTGAGGCCCTAAACTAGGCGCTTGTTCAACGGGCCTATAGCTCAGTTGGTAGAGCCACCGGCTCATAACCGGTTGGTCCCAGGTTCGAATCCTGGTGGGCCCACCAACAGGGAAGCACATGAGGCGAAAGCTCATATCCTATATATCCGAAGCCGAATCCTAACTTCACAGGAGTGCAACCAAACCAGAGTTGCACTCTTTTTTTTGGCGGCTCAAGTACGCAGCGGAGCATGAAAAAAGAAACGATCGTACGCATACAAGACCTGACTGGACTGCTTCACGCACTCTACCCGACCGCCCTGGCCGAAGAGTGGGACAATGTGGGCCTTCAGGTCGGTGACCCCGCTGCAGAAGTCCGAAAAGTACTGGTCTGCCTCGATCCCACCGAAAAAGCCCTGGCGGCCGCCAAAGAGGCGGGCGCCCAGGCGGTCCTTGCCCATCACCCGCTCATTTTCCGCCCCCTTAAAAATCTGCTTCCCACGGACGAAACGGGGCGTACCGTCTATCAGGCGGTTCGCGACGGGATTGCCGTGCTGTGCGCTCACACCAATCTGGACCGGGGCCAAAACGGTCTCAACGACTGGCTGGCTGCCGCGCTCGGCGTGACGCATGCTCAGCCCCTGGCCGCTGGCGACAGTCTGGTCAAGCTGGTTGTTTTTGTCCCCTTGGGGCACGAAGAGGCGGTAGCCGAAGCCCTTTATGGCGCGGGTGCCGGCCATATCGGCGCCTATGACCGGGTCTCATTCCGCGCCCCGGGGCAGGGCACGTTCCGGCCGGGGCCGGAGGCAAAACCATTTATCGGCACCCCTGGAGAGACCGAGAGGGTCGATGAGCTTCGCCTGGAGGTCATTCTCCCCCGCGAAGCGTTATCCAGGGCGGTCTCCCGCATGATCAAGGCCCATCCCTACGAGGAGGTGGCGTACGATTTGATCCCCCTTCTCAATACCCGTTCGGATATCGGGCTCGGGCGCATTGGACGCCTTGCCGAACCCCTTTCGCTGGAGACATTCTCCGCGCGGGTCAAGCAGGCCCTGTGCGTGCCCTCTCTGAGGGTGGTCGGGACGGCGGACCGCAAGATCTCCAAGGTGGCTGTGTGCGGTGGCAGCGGGGCGTCCCTGATTGCCGAAGCCAAGCGCCAGGGGGCAGACGTGCTGGTTACCGGAGATGTGAAATATCATGAAGCGCTCCAGGCCCAGAGCACTCAGATGGCTCTGGTCGATGCAGGGCATTTCGGGACCGAGCGGATCATGGTCCCGGGGTTGGCCAAAGTAATGAGAGAAGAAGCCGGTCGCAAAAAGCTGGAACTGGAATTTATAGAAATGGAAGGGGATGAGGATCCGTTCAAGACGATCTGAATCCCCTTTTCTTTTGTTCACACAGAAAGCGTCAACTGGGAGGTAAGGAAGGTGCAAGAAAAGATGGAACGGCTCAAGAATCTGCAGGGACTGGATCAGGAACTGAACGCCATCCGCCAGAAGCGGCAGAAACTTGAGGAGGAACAGCAGGTCCTGAACGACGAGATGGCACGCATCCAGGGCATGGTGGACAAACTCGATGGCGACATTGATGTGCTGAAGGACGAGCGCGGCAAACTCAACCAAGCGCTTGCCCAGGAGCAGGACAATGTCAAGAAGGCCGAAGGCCGTCTTCCCGGAATCAAGACCCAAAAGGAATATGTCGCGGTCCTGAAGGAAATTGATACCGCCAAGAAGATGAACAAGGAGCTGCTTGACAGCATCCAGCGCAAGGATGCGGAGATCGACGTGCTCGTCAAGGACCGCGAGGAGAAGGACGGGGAGCTCACTGCCCTGAAAGAGAAGGCCGGCTCCCGGGGGGCCGAGATCGATGCCGACATGGCGGAGTTCAACGGCGCCATAGAGGCCAAGGAGTCCGAAAGGGAATTGCTCCTCGGCGATCTTTCCACCACCGTTCGCAAACGCTACCACATGCTTCTGGAGCGTCGCGGCGGCGTTGCCATCGTCGAGGCCCGCAACGAAACCTGCCTCGGCTGCAACATGCATCTGCCCCCCCAGCTGTTCAACAGCCTGTTCTCGGCCAGCGAGATTCAGAGCTGTCCCCACTGCAACCGCCTGCTCTACGTGGTCATCCAGAAGTAATCAGGGCGACGTCGCACAGGTCTTGTAGCAACGGGCAAGGCATCCGATAATGGGTGGGGCTGGAGAAGGACAGATGATCGCTGGTCCCTCAGGGGACGGGAGGAAAGTCCGGGCTCCGCAGGGCAGGATGGTCCCTAACGGGGACCGGGGGCGACCCCAGGGAAAGTGCCACAGAGAGGAGACCGCCCGCTTTCAGGCGGGTAAGGGTGAAAGGGTGAGGTAAGAGCTCACCAGTTCCGGCGGCGACGTCGGAAGCTCGGTAAACCCCATCCGGAGCAAGACCAAATAGGGGAGCGTTTGAGGGCGGCCCGTCCGAAGCTCCCGGGTTAGGTTGCTTGAGGCCGTCGGCAACGGCGGTCCTAGAGGAATGATCATCACCCTGAGGCGGGAAACCGCCTCAGGGAACAGAACCCGGCTTATGGCCTTCTCCAGCCTGTTTTTTCAGGAAGGCGGCACATCCTGTTGAGGTTGTGCCGTTTGCCGTTTCGGAAAGTGCATGGTTTCCAGCAACGACTATCAGGGTACCTGGGCCCGGATCATCGGACGGGTCCGCGACGAATTTCTCCGGGCTCCCGCTGAAGAGAAAGACTGGATCACACAGAAGTTGATTCGTATCGGCGTGGTGCAGAGAGAGCTCCATGCCCTGTTTCTCCAGGCGCAAGGGCCGTCAACCTGTGCCGGTTGCCTGGGCGCCTGCTGCGACCGGGGGCGGAACCATTTCACCCTGGTCAATCTTCTGGGGTTCCTCCATGCGGGACAACCCCTCCCGCATCCCGATTTTAAGGCCCCCTGCCCGTTTCTGGGTTCGGCGGGCTGTATGATCGAAGCGGCTTTGCGGCCGTTCAACTGCATCACCTTCAATTGTGAGCGGGTCGAGGACAACCTGAGTCCTATGGACCGGCAGCGCTTCTACGCCCTCGAAAAGGAGCTACGCGGGCTCTACGGGGCGTTCGACGCCCGCTATGCGGGGTCCAGCCTGCGCGGGCTGTTCATCCGGCACGAGAGACTTGGCGAAAGCGCCTTCCTGGCGCGTACATCCGCCTCGGTCGACAGCAAACGCACATGAGAGTGATTTTATGATGAACCAGGGGAGGATACATGCCTAACGAACTGCATTTCACCCGGACCAACGGCGAGATCGATGATCTGATCGACGATCTCATCAAAAAGGTTGGAGCCCATCATCCGGCTATGATCCGGGAAATGATTCTCAGCGCCCTGAAGGCCGGGCAGGAGAACGACTACCTGGCCGATCTGAAACTGATGCGCACCACCATGAAGGAGATGCGCTATACCAACAAGATTTTTTCCCCCTTCCGGAATCGCAAGAAGGTGACGATCTTCGGGTCGGCCCGCACGGCGCCGACCGAGACGATTTATCAGAAGTGCGTGGCGTTCTCCCAGGGGTTGGCCGAACGGGGTTACATGGTCATCACCGGCGGGGGTGGCGGCATCATGCAGGCCGGCAACGAGGGGGCCGGTGCCGATAATTCCTTTGCGGTCAATATCCGGCTGCCTTTCGAGCAGGATACCAATCCGGTCATGGAAAACAGTCGGAACGTCATCACCTACAAGTATTTCTTCAATCGCAAGGTGGCGTTTCTCAAAGAGGCTCATGCCGTGGCCCTGTTTCCCGGCGGGTTCGGTACTCTCGATGAGGCCATGGAGACCCTGACCCTGGTGCAGACCGGGAAGAATCCCCCGATCCCCCTGGTGCTCATCGATGACGATAACGGCGACTATTGGGAGAACTGGTTCCAGTTCATCCGCAAGACCCTGCTCACGCGCGGTCTCATTTCCGGGGAGGATTTCAGCCTATTTACCATCACCCGCGATCCCCAGGAGGCGGTGCAGATCATCGACGATTTCTACCGGGTCTATCATTCGAGCCGGTTCGTCAAGGACACGCTGGTCATCCGCCTGAACAAGAACCTGACCGAGGAGCAGGCGGGAATCCTGGAAAACGAGTTCCGCGAGATTCTTGAACCGGGGAGTTCCATTCGCCTGATTTCCGCCCTTCCGGAGGAAAAGGACGAGCCCGATCTCATGGCGCTGCCGCGCCTGGCTTTCCAGTTCAATCGGCGCAGCTTCGGTCTTCTCAAAGCTTTTATCCGCCGGATCAACTCTTTTTGAGTTTCTGCACGACACTGAAAAAACAAGAGGCCGGTCCCGTTTGGGGCCGGCCTCTTGTTTTTGTGGCTAAAGGGTCAGCCAGTCGGCCATTCTCTCCATGGCCGACACCACTTTGTCGCAATTGCGACGCAGGAACTCGTCTCCGAGCACCTGGTCGTTGGGCACCTGTTCAGCGGCCGCCAGAGCCCGCGCACCGTCGAAATCGACGAAAGCCAGACGGGCGGTCAATTCCTGCTCCGGCCTGCCGAAACAGTTGCCGGGAAGGATGGCGACCCCTGTTTCTTCGAGCAGCCGCGTGCAGAGCTGGGCGCTGGTGGTGATCCCCCGAGCGGAGAGTTTATCCCGCAGCGGGCTGAAGTCCGGGAAGGCGTAGAATCCGCCGTCAAAAGGGGCCAGCGACAGCCCCAGCCCCGTCAGCGACGCATGGACGCGCTCTGCCAGGGCTTTCAGGATGCGTCGCGACTGCCACAGATAGCGCTCGATGGACACGCCGCCGTTGAAGGCGCGCACCGCGGCGTACTGGATCGGTGCGCTGGTGGCGGTGAAGGTTTCCGAGGCCACGGTGGCCATGCCCTTGACGATCCACCCCAGTTCCTTGGGAGCGATAAAGGTGCCGAGCCGCCATCCGCCCGCTCCGCACCACTTGCTCAGACCGCTGCTGATGATGGTCCCTTCGGGGTAGTAGCGGGCGATGGAGCGATGTCCGCCGTCGAACTGCAGCTCGCCGTAGATCTCGTCGGAGAGCATGATGATCCGGTACTTGCGGGCTACGGCGGCCAGAGCCTGGAGCTCGTCGTCGCTGTAGGTATATCCCGTGGGGTTGTTGGGATAGTTGAGAATAACGATGCGCGGTTTTTGCGGGTCGTCGGCGCAGACCTTCTCCAGCTCGTCGGGGGTGAGCAGCCACTTGTTTTCGGCCCGGGTAGGCACCCAGCGCACCGGTCGGCCGATGATATGGGCCTGGGGGGCGTAGGAAACCCAGCTCGGGGTGGGAATCACCAGATCTCCGTAGTAGACCAGTTGCAGAATGAACATCAGCTCCTTGGAGCCGGGTCCGACCAGAACGTTCTGCGGCAGGTAGGCCAGACCCTGGGTCCGCTCGAAATAACCGACCACCGCCTGTTGCAGGGCGGGGAGGCCGCGCACCGGCAGATAATCCTTCTGGTGGGCATTGGTCTTCAGTTCGTCGACCACCGCCTGGGGAACGGGAAAGGGGGATTGGCCGAGCCCCAGCTTGTAGACGTTCTTCCCCTGGGCAATCAGCCCGTTGGAGATTTCATTGATTTCCAGGGTCGCCGAGAGGGGGAGACCGCGGACGTTGAGATTGACGTGCATTTCGTGGGTTCCATTGGGACTCATGGGGACTCCTCTTTCATCTGGGACGCGATCAGGCCGGCGATGCGCTCGCCGGTGGAAAAGTAATGGTGGCGAAGGGTCTCCTCGATCTGGCGGGGATCCCCTCCGGCAAGGGCCTCGACGATCTGCAGATGCCGGCTGCGGATCTCCTGGCCTTCGTACATCCTCCCCCAGTAGTGGCTAAACTGGATATGCACCCTGCGGCTGAGCCGGGCGCTGAAATCGTTCAGCAGGGGGTTCGGGCAGCGGCTGAGGATCAGGTGGTGGAAATCCTCTCCCGTGTCGATCAGCGGACGCTGCAGGTGGCCGACGGCTTCCGTTTCCATCCGGTCGCAGAGGGCTCTGAGGCGACGGATGTCTTCGGCGGTCAGATGAGGGGCGGCACAGGCCGCGGCAAATCCTTCCAGGACTCCGCGCGTCGCATAGGCATCACGGATGTCCGCCGGGGTCAGCCGGGCAACGAAGGTGCCGACCTGCGGGCGGTAATCGAGCAGACCGTCGCCAATCATCTCACGCAGTGCTTCGCGGACCGGGGCTCGGCTGATGCCCAGCTCGGCGGAGAGGGCCACTTCGAGGACCTTCTGCCCCGGCTCCAACTTCCCCTCCATGATGCCGCCATAGACATGGTCGATGACAAAATCTTTGTAGGTTTTTTTATCGAGAGCCATCGTTGTCTCCAAATGTCGAATGTCGACATTTTCATGCCGTGTTTTTTACACCTGTCCCGTCGCATTGTCGAGAAGTTTTTTTCGGAGAAAAAATAAGACGGGCAGCCTACTCAGGCCTGCCGGTCGAGGGGCACGATCAGCACCGGGCGATGGCATTTGCGCAGCACCTTTTCGGCGACGCTGCCGAGGAACGCGTATTTGAGGGCTCCCTTGCCATGGCTGCCGAGGACGATCAGGTCGACGTCCAGCGTATCGGCGTGTTGCAGGATTTGGGCGACCGGGTTGCCGTAGTGGACCTCGATGTCGGCGATACGCTGCACGTCTTCCGGGTGATCCTCGAGCTCCTCCTTGGCAAGCTGGTGGAGCTGGCGGCGGATATCGTCCTTGATCTCTTCCTTGTGATCCAGCTCGAATCCGGCCAGCTTGTCGGAGCCCATCACCGTGGCCACGTAATTCATGGTGGCCGCATCGACTTCCGGCAGGATGTGCAGCAGGATGACCTGTGCTTTGTAATAACGGGCGAGGCTGATGGCGTGCTTGAAGGCGTGCGCCGAATTGAGGGAAAGGTCGGTGGCATACAGGATTTTTTTATACTGGGGGATCATGGTTCCTCCTTACGCCGCCGCCAGGGCGGATTTTTTGACGCGCATCTTCTGCAGCAGATAGAGACCGATGAACATGGCGACGCCGAGCAGGTAGGCGAGATGATGCTCCTCGATCCCGACGAGTCCGGCGAAGAAATAGGGGCGGAACATGAACCCGCAGACGATTCCCAAGCCGATGAACTCGTACCAGCGGTTCTTGGCGATAAACCATCCCTGGGTCGCCGCGGCAAAAGCGCAGGTGCCGATGCAGGTCATGACGAAGATAAAGACCGCCTCGAAGAAATTGGAGATGCCCACCAGCAGAATATCGGTGTTGAAGATGAACATGAAGGGAAGGGCAGCCGTGCGTATGTCGTAGAGAAATCCCTGAACCCCGGTTGGGATAGGATCGCTCTTGGCGATGGCCGCCGCCGCATAGGCCGCCAGCCCCACCGGCGGGGTGTCGTCAGCCAGGATGCCAAAGTAAAAGCAGTACAGATGGGCGGCGATCAGCGGGACAGTGAAACCGTTGAGATCGGCCAGGGTCACGAGGGCCGGTGCGGTCAGGCTGGCCATAACGATGTAGTTGGCCGTTGTCGGCAGCCCCATGCCGAGAATCAGGCTGCAGATGGCGACGATTCCCAGCATCATGTAGAGGTTGCCCATGCTGAGGGTGTCGATGATGTCGGTGACGAGCCCGCCCAAGCCCATCGTCACCACGCCGACGACGATCCCAGCGGCCGCCGTCGCCACACCGACGCTGACCATGTTGCGGGCACCGGCCACCAGTCCGGAATAGATGTCGACGACGCCAACCTTGAATCCTTCCACGATGGAGGTTCCCTCTTTTTGGGCCCGGATCGCGTGCTGGAACAGCATGAGTAGCAGTAGCACCATGGTAGCGCGAAACGCGGCCACTTCGGGGGAGTGCCGCGGCACGATGAGCTCATAGAGTAGGAACAGGATCGGTACCAGGTAATGGATGCCGTTGATCATCGTGCTGAAAAATGCCGGAAGGTCGGCTTTCGGCAGCCCGCGCATGCCGAGCTTGGACGCTTCGATGTGAGTCAGGAAAAACAGCGCCACGTAGGAAGCAAAAGCCGGTATCGCTGCCGCCTTGCAGACTTCGAGGTACGGCAGGTTGACATATTCGGCAATGATAAAGGCCGCGGCTCCCATGACCGGAGGCATGAGCTGGCCGTTGGTGGAGACGGCCACTTCGATGGCGGCCGCCTTTTTGGCCGGATAGCCGACCTTTTTCATCAGCGGGATGGTGAAGGTCCCGGTGGTGACCACGTTGGCAATGGACGAGCCGGATATCAGCCCGGTGAGCCCCGAAGACAGGACGGCAGCCTTGGCCGGTCCCCCCTTGTAACGCCCCAGCAGACTCATGGCCAGGTCGATGAAGAAACGGCCGGCTCCCGCCCTCTCGAGAAGGGCACCGAACAGAACGTAGAGAAAGACGATCTTGGCGGAGACGTATATCGGAACGCCGAAGATCCCTTCGGTGGTCAGAGAGATCTGCCCGATGAAGCGGTTGACGCTGACCCCCTTGAAAGCCAGGAAGTCCGGCATATAGGGGCCAAAAAACGCATAGAGGGTAAAGAAGATACCGATGACCGACAGGGCCGGACCGACGACGCGGCGGGCCGCTTCCCACAGAAAAAGGATGAGCAGCGAGCCGATGATCATGTCGCGGGTGTTGAGCATGCCGACACGACTGGCAATCCCCTCGAAGTCGATGACGATGTAGAGGGCCAGAAAGGCGGCAAAACAGGCCAGCAGAAGATCCATGACCGGGATGCGGTCGGTGGCCGACAGCCATCGCAGGCCGGGAATACTGACGTGGCGTTTCAGGGTCGGAAAGGAGACAAAGATCAGGAACATGGCAAAGGCCAGGTGGATGGCCCTCACATAGGTCGAGTCGAGCAGCAGCCAGCTTGCCAGCGAGAGCTGGAACAGAGACCAGGACAGGGCCACGACGGGCACCAGAAAACGCTGCCACCCCGATACATGGCGAAGTCCCATCTCCTCTTCTTCGACCATGCGTTTGGCTGTCGCCAATCCCTCGTCCTGCTCGTCGATTGTCAGTTTGCCTTGTTCCTCGGTCACAGTGCACTCCTTGGGTCATGTACTCTGGCGGGTAAGGGGGCACCTGGGTGCGGTGCCCCCGTTGAGTCCCAGCGGGCCTTACTTCATCAGGCCGACTTCTTTGTAGTATTTCATGGCGCCGGGATGGATAGGCGCCGAGAGGCCCTGCAGCATGCTTTCCTTGGTCAGGTTGGCAAAGGCGGGGTGCAGGGTTTTGAACTCGTCGAAGTTTTCAAAAACTTCCTTGGTGATGGCGTAGACCACGTCGTCAGGCACATTGGCGCTGGTGCAGAGGGTCGCCTTGACGCCGAAGGTCGGAACATCTTCGGTATTCATGACGCCGGGGTATTCGGCGACGGGGATCTCCGCCGGGGCATAGTAGGGGAACTTGTCGGTCAGCTTCTTGACGATGTCGGCGGGAACGGCGACAAAGTTGACCTTGGTGGCGCCGGCTACGGCTTCCTTGACGGAGCCGTTGGGATGCCCGACGGTGTAGAAGAACGCGTCGATGCGGCCGTCCTGAAGCATGCTGGCTGATTCGGCCGCTTTCATGCCTTCGGCCTGCATGTCTTTGTTGACGTCGATGCCGGCAGCGGCGAAGAGGTCTTCAGCGTTGCCGCGCTGACCCGATCCGGGGTTGCCGATGTTGACGACCTTACCTTTGAGATCGGCGACGGTTTTGATGTTCTTCTCCGCGTTGGCGACGATGGTGACCGATTCGGGGTGAATGGAGAAAACGGCGCGCAGCTCCTTGACCGGCTTGCCTTCCCAATCGGCCAGACCGTTATAGGCCTGGTACTGGCGGTCCGACTGAACGATGCCGAATTCGAGGTCTCCGGCTGCAATGGCGTTCACGTTGAACACCGAACCACCGGTCGACTCGACGGTCGCCCTCAGGTTGTATTCCTTGCGTTTCTTGTTGACCATCTTGGCGATGGCGCCGCCGGTCGGGTAGTAGACGCCGGTGACTCCACCGGTGCCGATGGTGACATAGGTCGGTGCCGCCAGGGCGATGCCGAAAGTGGACAGGACAAATGCCGCTGCCATGAACAAGCCGGTGAATCGTTTCATTGCGTTCCTCCTTGTGAAATATGTCGGTCCCGCAAGGGACCTGGAAAGCACAACCGCACACCGCGGTTGCCGATTGTGGGCGTATGCAGGCTTATCTGAGCAAGAGAGGTGCCAGGGATCGTGGAGATGCCCAACAAGGTGTAATTATACAAGAAAATGCGGAATAAACAGGGGCAGGAGATTTTAAAGGGGTATAACGAAGATTATGGCTTCCGGGGTGACAACCGCTATAACCAGCCAGAGAGCGCGGTGTAAAGGGTGTTAACCGTTGTTATGACGATAACCGCGGTTATAGGGGTTCGAACGAATGTCGGATTACCCCGTTTTCTGCTTCAGGCGCTTAGAGAGGGCCGGCTGCGAAATCCCCAGGATGCGGGCGGCCGTCGTCTGGCTCCCCTCGGAGCGCCGTACCGCTTCGTCAATGAGGAGTTCGACCGCCTGCTGCAGGGTGGGCAGGGATTCGCAGGCCGCAAAGGGATTTTTCAGCGGTTCGGAGGCGAAGTCCTCCTGAGGAGGATTGGGGCCGGGATGAATCGCCCGGCGAAAGGTTTCCATGGACAGCACCCGTGACTGGTGGGCGCCGACGGCATCGAACACCAGGGAACGCAGCTCCCGGATGTTGCCGGGAAACGCATAGCTTTTTAGGAGCGGAACGAGTTCGCGGGGCGGGGTCGGTTTTTTCTTGTCGAACGTCAGCGCCGCTTCGTCGAGGAAATGATCGAGCAGCAGGGCGATGTCCTCCGGGCGTTCGCGTAGGGGGGGGATATGGACATGATGGGCGCAGAGGCGGTAATACAGGTCGCGCCGGAAGGTTCCGGATTGCTGGGCCGTTGCCAAGTCGTGATGGGTGGCGACGACGATGCGGGCCGCCGACTGGCGGGGCTGGTCGGAGCCGAGAGGGAAGTATTCCCCTTCCTGAAGCAGGCGAAGCAGCTTGACCTGGGAGGCCGGGGAGACGTCGCCGATCTCGTCGAGAAAAAGCGTCCCCCCCGAAGCGCGGGCGACCATGCCGTCGCGTGCCCCGTCGGCTCCGGTGAACGCCCCCTTGAGGTGCCCGAACAGAGTATCGCTGAAGACGTTGTCATCCAGTCCGGCGACATTGACGGTGACCAGATCGCCGCGACGGCCGCTGACGTCGTGGATGGCCCGGGCGACCAGTTCCTTGCCCACCCCCGATTCGCCGGTGATGAGGATCGGCTGGGGGCTTGCGGCGATCGACTCGATATAACGGAAAACCCTGCGCAGAGCCACGTCCTGGGTACGGATGGCGGAAAACGCCTCCGGCCGCTCCAGCCCAGTCTGGAAAAACCGGTAACGCAGGGCGCGGTTCTCCTGTTCGAGCTCCTGCATGCGGATGGCCCGTTGCACCCCTTCGATCAGCCGCTCATCCTCGACGGTTTTGACGAAATAGTCGAAAGCGCCCTGATGCACGCAGCGCACAGCCACATCGACCTGATTGAGACCGCTGACGACGATCACCCGCACCTGCGGGTGCTGTTCCCGGATGATATCGAGGAGCTTTTCCCCGGACAGAAACGGCATGGTCAGATCGAGCAGAACCAGGCCTACCGGCTGGGATTCCAGGATGGCGGGAACCTCGCGGCTGTCGCTGCACTGGATCAGGTTGGTGATGCCGGCCCGACCTTCCAGGGTCATACTCAGGCCGCGCAGCCAAGCCGGCTCGTCATCGACGAGCAGCACGGCGAAGTCGGGATACAGGGTGTCGGTCATGCCTCCTCCTCCGTACAGACAGGGAGGGTCAGGGTCACGGTGGTGCCCTGACCGGGCTGGGAATCAAAGTGCAGGGTACCGCCATGCTCCCGGACGATGCCGGCGGAGATGGATAGTCCCAGACCGGTTCCTCCCTGCTCGCGTTTGGTGGTGAAAAATGGGTCGGTCAGGTGCGGCAGATGTTCCTGCGGAATCCCCGATCCCTCGTCGCGCAGTACCACCTGCACGGCCCCCTCGGCAGAAAGGGCGGTCTGAAGCCAGATGCGGTGGGCGGTCGACGGGAGGGCCTGGCAGGCATTGAGAACCAGATTGACGATCACCTGTTCGATACGCTGGTGGTTGCCCTGGACCCGGGGGAGTCCTTCGGCATAGTGGAGACTGAAATGATCCGTAGCTTTGCGAATCTGGTTGTCCACCAGCCGCAGGGCGGTGGCGACCACCGCGTTGAGATCGAGTCGCTGCATGCGGTCATTGTCGTCCTGGCGGGCGAAATCCTTCAGGTCCTCGACGATCCTCTTGATCCGCTGAGCGGCATCGTGCATTTCCTGGAACATCTGCGGGATCTCCTCCCGCATGCGCGTATATTTCAGCCATCCGAGGCGGAAATCGCCATGCCGGTTGTAGTGATCGAGGAGTACGGGGTCGGCGTCGCTGAAGGCTTTTTCCAGATGGGGCATGTTGAGCAGAATCAACCCGGTGGGGTTGTTGATCTCGTGGGCTACGCCGGAGACCAGGATGCCGAGAGACGTCATCTTGTCGGCCTGGATCAGCTGGCGCTGCCGGACTTTCAGCTCGTCCATGGTGCGGCGGTGGTCGGTGACTTCCTGTTCGAGGGCCTGGGTGCGTTGTGCCACTTCCTTCTTCAGCAGTCGCGACCACAGGGCGATGGCGCCGATGCCCAGAAGAAACGGGGTGACGGCCAGGACCATGTAGCCGGATATTTTTTTCCAGTTGAGGGGCTGAGGTTCCAGCACCCCGAGCCAACGACGGGAAATCTTTTCAAACTCCCCGGTCTTGTGCAGGATCGCCAGGCCGTCGTTGAACCGCGCCAACAGCTGCCAGTTGCCTTTGCGCACGGCGTAGCCGTAGTCCTGGGCGACCAGGGGCTTGGCGGTCGGGGTGATGTTGGTGAGACCGTACTTGTCGACCAGGTACTGTCCCGGCAGCTTGGCCACCAGAGCGCAGTCATGCTTGCCGGAGGCGAGCTGGCGCAGGGCATCGGCGAGGGATTCGACCAGGATCAGGCGGGCCTCCGGCTGGTTGCGCAGCATGTAGTCGTGCATGATACTGCCGCGCATGACGATCACTTCGCGGCCGGTCATCGCTTTGACGGAGGTGATCTGCGGGCCGTCCTTGCGGTTCCAGATGGACTGGTGCACCACGGCGTTAGGCAGCGAAAAGTCGACCTCGCTGGTGCGTTCCTTGGAATAGGCCATCCCCTGCAGGATATCGACATCTCCGTTGGCCAGAGCCTGGCGCATCGTTCCCCAGGAACCGAGACGGAACTCGACGTCGAAACCCATGACCCTCGCTACTGCCTGGGTCAGCTCGACGTTAAAGCCGTTGGGCTTCCCGCTTTCATCGATGAATTCGTAGGGCGGATAACTGTGGTCGCCGCCGACGACGACGTGAAGAGGTTCCTCCTCCTCGGCCCGGACACTGCCGGCCAAAGCGAGCAGCATGAGTCCGCCGGCAATTAGAAAACGTCCTGAAAATCGCATCATGGGGCGATTGTCACTGTTTGCCGGATGGTTGTCAACCCTCGGGGGAAGACGGCGGGTTTCGGAGAATGGTCGGCAGCAGCCCTGGCCTCGGCCAGGAAAAACGGAGAGGGCTCTTGCCAAGGCAAAATTAGCCGATACTATGTAAATTCTCTAACGCAACAATCGGTTCTTTAAATGAAAAAGGGGTATGGGTCATGATCCGTTCAGAGGCACTGGTCGATTATGAGAAGTTTCGCAGCGCCAAGGTGGCCGTCTTCGTCGATATCGGCGATGCGGGTCGTTCTTACGAGGCGATGGCGAAGCACCGCGAGACGATAGAGCGCATTGCCGGCTTGTTTGCCGCCAGGGTCGTTCTGGTCGAGCAGAAAAAGTTACTCTGCGAGGCGATTGTGGAGAACGAATACGCCGACGCCTGGATTCTCCTGGTGGCGGATGGGCATAACCGCTCCCTGACCACCAAGAAAAATCCTCAACGGATCAATGTGGATGCCAAGTCCCCCTGGGAAGGGTATGCCTTCAAGGAAATCGTCCGCCAGGTCAAGGAGTCGACCAAGATCCTGGAGGATGTGACGGACTATTACAGCCGTTTCACGCCTGCCGGTCGCATGCCTCTGTCTTCGGCCCGCCCCAGCGCCAACTGACTCCCTGCTGCGGACGTCGTTTTTGCTTTTTCTGAATTCCCTCTTCGTGGAGGAGACACTACCCCTATAACCTGAAACAGGGCCTGCTGAAGCAGGCCCTGTTTTTTTGTTGTTTTCCGCTCGGAAAAGGGGGCGGTGAGCGGCTTACAGGCTGTCGAGCGCCTTGGACAGGCGCGCTTTGACCTCGGCGGCGACGGTCGTCACCTCCGGGTTCTGGACCACCTGCATGGCGCCGACGGGATCCATGGCCAGCACGACGCATTCCGCCGGGCTCTGCTGGTAAACGACCACGTTGCAGGGCAGAAGCACACCCAGGGGCAACTCCGCGCTCAACGCTTTGTGGGCGAGAGAGGGATTGCAGGCGCCGAGGATGACATAGGGGCGAAACTCCTCGCCGAGCTTTTCCTTGATCTTGTTGCGGATGTCGATTTCGGTGAGAATGCCGAACCCCTGGGCCTGAAGGGCCGAGCGCGCGGCTTCGAGCAGGGCCTCAAAGGGTTGCTTTACGGTCTTACCGAAGTAATATGGACCATCCAGTTTCATTTTTATCTCCTCCTCTTCGGCTCAGGCGTGGATTGCCACATTGTTGACGGCCAGAGCGGCTTCTTTGAGGGCTTCGGACAGGGTCGGATGGGCGTGTACGGTCAGGGCGATGTCCTGGGCGCTGCCGCCGAAATTCATGACCATGACGGCCTCGGCGATCAGGTCGGAAGCCCGGGGGCCGACG
>QKGY01000038.1 GCA_003250235.1 Desulfuromonadaceae bacterium | reverse complement strand
GCGATTGCGGGAGAGCCTTCGGCTGTCGTAATGGATCTGCAGCGAGCGGATGCCCGGGGTCAGCTCGATCACCCCGGCGGGTTTCTCCGCCAGGAGCCAGTCCATCAGCGCGTGGACCTTGAAGCGCAGGTTGATGTCCAGCTCCGGGGGGCCGAACTCGACCAGCAGGTAGTCGTCGCCGGCCTGCCGGTAGCACAGGGGCACCTCGCCGTCATCCCCCTGGCGCACCACGGCGGCTTCAGGGAATGGGTTGACGATGGGCCCCGTCGTTTTCGCCGCCGGGGTCAGCTCGCGAAGGGCGCGATCCTCTTCGGTCCGCAGCGCTTCCGCCTCCGCAAGGCTGAGGGCCCTGAAGCGCACCTTGTCGCCGGGACGCAGCTGGCCGATCTTCCAGAGCTCCCCCTGCACGATGGTGACGGGGCAGACGAATCCTCCCAGGCTGGGACCGTCGGGGCCCAGGATGATCGGCATGTCGCCGGTAAAATCGAGGGTTCCGACCGCGTAGGCGTTGTCGTGGATATTGGAGGGGTGCAGGCCGGCCTCGCCGCCGTCCTGGCGGGCCCATTGGGGTTTAGGGCCGATAAGGCGAACCCCGGTGCGAGCGCTGTTGAAGTGGACTTCATAACGCGAGGCGAACAGGGTCTCAATGTCGGAGTCGGTGAAAAAGTCCGGGGCCCCGTGCGGGCCGTACAGCACGCCGATCTCCCAGTCCCGTGTCAGCAGCGGCAGCACGGCGGCCGGCACCATCGGTACTGTCGGAGCCACCGCGCCGCTGCGCCGGATGCGCAGGACATCACCGGTACGCAGCACGCCGACAGCGTGACCGCCGAAGCGGCCAAGACTGAAGGTCGAACGACTGCCCAGGTACAGCGGAGCATCGAATCCGTGACGGACGGCCAGGTAGGTACGGTTGCCCGCCCCGTCGATCCCGCCCAGCTCCAGCACCTGACCGGCCTTCACGGTCACCGGCTGCCAGAAGGGCACGGCCACGCCGTCAAGCCGGGCGGACATCGGCGCCCCGCCCAGCGCAACGACCGCATCCCCCTGAAAGCGCAGGGTGGGCCCGGTCAGGGTCATCTCCAGGCCGGCGGCATCCTCGGGGTTTCCGACGATACGGTTGACCAGGCGGAAGGAGTAGCCGTCCATGGGACCGCTCGGCGGCACCCCCACGTTCCAGGTGCCGATACGCCCCGGATAATCCTGAATGCTGCTCTGCGCCCCCGGAGAGAGCACCTCGATCGCGGAGGGGATAAAAGGCAGCGCCCCCAGCGCCGCCGTCGACACGGTGCCCTGGACAAAGACCCTGGAGGCGGCAATCTGCCGCAGGTAATCGAGGTTGGTCTCGATGCCGTAGAGCGCCGTGGCCGCCAGGGCGTCCTGCAGCTGGCGCAGGGCCTCCTGCCGCGTCTCCCCCCTGACGATGAGTTTGGCCAGCAGCGGATCGTAATACGGGGAGACCTCGGTGCCGGTCTCCACCCAGCCGTCGATGCGGCAGCCCAACGGATAGTGAACCTGGGTCAGCAGCCCTGAGCTGGGCTGGAAGTTTCGCCCCGGATCCTCGGCATAGAGGCGCACCTCGATGGATGCCCCACGGGGCTCGGGCTTCAGAGCGGCCAGGTCGCCGAGCTCGCCAGCCGCCTGGCGGATCATCCAGGCCACCAGGTCGACACCGAAGACCTCTTCGGTGACGCCGTGTTCGACCTGAAGCCGGGTGTTGACCTCCAGAAAGTAGAAGCGCTCCTCGGCCACGTCGTAGATGAATTCCACGGTCCCGGCGGAGGCATAGTGCGCCGCCCGGCCCAGGGCCAGGGCCGCCTGGTGCAGGGCCTCCCGGGTCGCTTCGGAAATCCCCGGTGCCGGGGTCTCCTCCACCACCTTCTGGTTGCGCCGCTGCAGCGAGCAGTCCCGTTCCCCCAGCGCGATCACGCCTCCCCGGCCGTCACCGAAGATCTGCACTTCGATGTGGCGGGCCGTGGCGACGTATTTCTCGAGGAATATGCCGCTGTTACTGAAGTTGTTCAGGCTCAGCCGCTGCACCGACTCGTACTTCTCCGCCAGCTCGGCGCGGTCGCGGCACAGCTGCAAACCGATCCCGCCGCCTCCGGCGGTGCTCTTGAGCATCACGGGATAACCGATGGCTTCGGCCTTGTCGACCGCCTCCTCCAGGCTCGCCAGCAACCCGGTACCGGGCAGCAGGGGGACGCCGCTCGCCTCGGCAATCTGCCGCGCCGTATGCTTGAGACCGAACCGCCGCATCTGTTCGGCGGTGGGACCGATAAAGACCACCCCCGCCCCCTCGAGGGCCTCGGCAAAGTCGGGGTTCTCGCTGAGAAAGCCGTATCCCGGGTGGACGGCGTCGACCCGCAGCTCGCGGCAGACTTCGAGAATGCGCTCCTTGTTCAGGTAGCTCTGCGCGACCGGGGCCGGTCCGACGCAGACCGCCTCGTCGGCCAGGCGGACATGCGGGGCATGCCGGTCGGCTTCCGAATAGATGGCGACGGAGCCGATCCCCAGGGATTTGAGGGTACGGATGATGCGGCAGGCAATCTCGCCGCGATTGGCAATAAGGACCTTATTAAACATGGCGTTCACCTGTTCCGGAAAAATCGGTTGAGATGGTTCTCTGCACAGCCTAATCCCAGATCAGGACTTCGACGGGGGTCGGGTTGTAGGCATTGCAGGGGTTGTTGAGCTGCGGGCAGTTGGAGATCAGGACGATGACGTCCATCTCGGCACGCATTTCCACGTATTTGCCCGCCGCGCTGATACCATCCTCGAAGGTGAGGCCGCCTTCCGGGGTCACCGGAACGTTCATGAAGAAATTGATGTTGTGGGTCAGGTCCCTGCCGCTCATGCCGAAGCGGTCGTTCTCGGCCACCGCCAGCAGCCAGCTGTCGCGGCAGTTGTGCATGAATTTTTTCTCCAGGGCATAGCGCACGGTATTCGACTCCGCCGCGCAGGCCCCGCCGATCGTATCGTGGCGGCCGCAGGTGTCGGCCGTGATCTCCAGCATCACGTTGCCCTCGGTGGAGAGCAGCTTCGAGCCCGTCGAGAGGTAGATATTGCCCTGCTCCCGGATGGTATCCACGGCGCTGTAGCGCTCGGTGGGATTGGCAGCGCTGTAAAAGAGGGTGTCGGCGGCCTGGTTGCCCTCCATGTCGAGGATGCGGAAGGTCTGCCCCTTCTTCACCACCTCCATCCAGTAATCCCCGGCCGGTACGGTTTTGCGATATACGGCATCCTGTTTGTTGAAAACACTTTCCTTGATCATGGTGTCACTCCTTCGCAAAGATCGTTGAGAGATTCGTCGCGCCTCAGGGTTGCAGGGTGTAAAGGCGGTTGTTGGCGAATCCGCGCCCGTTTTCGGGACGGAAACCGAGGCAGTAATCGTCCTCGGCGACCGGCTCTGCTTTGCGAAGCTCGTAAATCACCGGCTTCTTCGGGTAGGAAGAGGCTGTATTCAGGGGATGGGGACAGGTGTGGAACAGGACCAGCGTATCCATCTCGAACCGCAGGTCCACGTAGTCGCCGGCCTTGGAATGGCCTTCAGCGAAGTGCATCGAGCCATCGGCATCGACCCGAACCTTGCTGAACCAGTTGACGTTGGCCGCCAGATCTTTCTTGCCGAGGCCGTATTTGCCCAGTTCGACCAGAAAACTGTCCAGGCCGTTGAGGGTCCAGTCGTTGCGATACTGCTGGTAGGTGCGGGTCCCCCATTTCTGCTCGACGATCCGCTTGGTGGTGTTGCCGCATACCGTGTCGTGCCAGCCGAGCGTATCCTCGACGACCGAGCAGAACACCCGCCCCATGTCGGAGTAGAGGCAGTTGCCGCGGGTCAGCTTGAAGGTGTGCTGGCATTTGAGGGTGTCGGGGGCGTTGTAGCGCTCGACGGGGTTGAGGGGGTTGTAGAAAAGCATGCCGACGTTGGCGCCGCCTTCTTTGTCGGTGAGCCGCAGCACCGTCCCCCGTTTCAGGATGAAGGACCAGTGCGCCCCGCCGGGCATCTCCTCGCGATAAAAAAAGGTTTCGTTCGGTTGGGTCATAAGACGTCTCCTAGAGCGCTTGATGTTCCAGGAACCCCAAAGGGCTCCGCGCCACCGGGTCGTCCCGGCCAGGTCTGCAAGCGAACCGTCAGGCGGCTCGTTACCGGGTCGTCCCGGCGAGACAGGCGTTAAGCGGATTCGGCCGGACGTGAAAGCACGTCCATCCCCTCGAATACTTCGGCCGTCCTCTTGAGGGGATCGTTCTTGCCGATGGGAATGTCGAAGGTAATGGTGGCCCCGTAGCGGCCGCGCTCCTCCTCCCGGTCACGAATCCGGTCGAAGGCGATGACCCGCGTCCCCAGGTGAAAGGCTTCCCGCAGGTCGTGGGTGACGAGAAAGACCGTCATCTTGGTCTCCTGCCACAGGTGCAGCATGAGTTCGTGGATGTCGGAGCGTATCCCGGGGTC
>QKGY01000174.1 GCA_003250235.1 Desulfuromonadaceae bacterium | reverse complement strand
ATACTCCTCCGGCGGGGCGTAAAAACCGTTGGAAACCAAAGTCCCGTCCATCAGGATCAGAGGATGCGTCAGAATCAGGTCTTTGAGCAGGCCGGGCATCAGCCGGGGGCGATCATACTGACAAAGCAGGACAACAGGAACCTGACGGGAACAAACGCAGAGCCCTGCTTCCACAGAGCCGGAAGGGGACAACGGGTCAGAAATCGAGAGGCCGACACCCAGGTCGCGTACGACCCGCAGCCCGGCAAACCCCTCCTGCCGCGCACGGGCAGCCGCTGCCTCAAGCAGGGCGGCCCAGGACTCGCCAGAAGCCCTGTCTTCGGGAAACGCCAGGAATTCGACCTCTTCGAGAACGCCCCGTTCGTGATACGACATGGACCCGTCCGCCATCGCTTCAGGATTCCGAAGCAAGCGATGCTCGCGATCGGCCATAAAAAGACACTTTTCCCCTTTTTGCAAGCCGTCCTGAAAAAAATCCTGCATGGCCGCCACCTGTTCGTCGCGGTCCCGATACAGATGGCAGATATGGTCGCCGGCAACCAGGGATGCAAGGCCTCGAGATGAGGCCAACGTCCGTCTCTCCATGTCCAATCCCCCGCTCTCCGCCGCGGGCACCTCCGGCGGCTTTTTAGACAACAGACCTTGAACGATAGCATAGGATGCACAGGGTTCGCATCCGTTTTCGGCCGAAAAAAAACGGGAGCAGCCGTTATCGGTTCTCCCGTCCTTTTCTTTACGATTCATCCAGAATCAATACCGGCCGAACTCCTCATCATCCAGAGCGATGACCGGCGCCGCAGCCGGTTTCGATGCCCAAGCGAACGATTCGGGCGCCGGGACTTTCGGTTGTCTGCCGTCACTTTTCCAGCTCAGCGCAGACGACGGAGGCGCAAGTGCGGGGTTGTCGCCGCTCTGCAGCCTGAGGGTAAAGCGCGACAGCATCTGCTGAAGCTGCGCGGCCTGACTGGAGAGTTCCTCGGCGGCCGCCGCACTCTCCTCGGCATTGGCGGTGTTCTGCTGGGTCACCTGATCGATCTGCCCCAGTCCCTGATTGACCTGGGCGATTCCCTGGGCCTGCTCGTTGGAGGCTGCGGCGATTTCCGCCACCAGGTCCGTTACCTTGGTCACCCCCTGGACGATCTCGGCAAGCGCTTCGGCCGTTTTGTCGGCGATATCGGCACCGTTCTCGGCTTTTTTAACCGATCCCTCGATCAGCTCTGCCGTCTCCGCCGCCGCCTTGGCACTGCGGGCGGCCAGGTTACGCACCTCTTCGGCCACCACCGCAAACCCCTTGCCATGCTGACCGGCCCGGGCCGCCTCGACCGCCGCATTCAACGCCAGAAGATTGGTCTGGAAAGCGATCTCATCAATCACCTTGATAATCTTGGAAATATTCTGCCCCGATTCGTTGATGTCGTTCATCGCCGACACCATCTGCTGCATACGGGAGTTGCCGTTTTCAGCCGCGCCGCGTGCCGTCGCCGCCAGTTTACTGGCCTGGGAGGCATTCTCGGCATTCAAGCGCGTTTGCGATGCCAGTTCGGCCATGGAGCTGGTGATCTGCTCCAGAGAGCTGGCTTGTTCCGTGGCCCCCTGGGACAACGACTGGCTCGATTCGGAAACCTGGGCGCTTCCGGAAGCCATCTGAGCCCCCGAGACATGTATCTGCGCCAGGATGGCGTTCAGATCCTCCCCGACCTTCTGCAGGGAGCGACGCACCACGTCGCGTTCGTCGCGGGGGCGGACATGGAAGGTGAGGTCGCCGACCGCCAGCTTCTGCATGGACGCCACCACCTCGTTCTGAAGGCTGTTGGCGAAGCTGTCCATGGCCGTGGCCATCTGGCCGATTTCATCGGGACGGGCCATGTTCAGACGGTTGTCCAGATGGCCCTGCTCCAGATTATGGATCATCGCCACGGCCCGCTTCATGGGATTGGCGATCCCGCGGGAGATGACCAATCCGAAAACCACGGCCAGAACCATGGCGGCCAGAACCACCGCCAGCATGATCATGCGCACCCGTGCGGCCCCGGCTTCGGCGGCGGCGCTGTCTTTGGCCGAAAGGTCTCCGTTTACCGCCATAATCTTGTCGAGCAGCTGCATGGTCGATGCGAAGGCCTCGCGTTCACTGCCAAAGCCGATGTCCGCCGCCTGATTCAGGAAATTCATGTTCTCTTTGACGTCCAGCTGGGCTTCGGCAAAGATCTCCTCGATCTCGGCGAGGGTCGGCTTGACGTCGTTGGTGAACATCGCTCGGGCATAGACGCTCTGCCCGGTTTCGATCATCTCGTTGATCTCCGCCCCGTAGCCATGCAGGCGCTCATGAGGCTCCTTGAACTTGGCGACGATTTCGTTGAAGTGGGGGTCATCCGAGGTGAATTCGGCCATCCATTTCCCCATTTTGCAGGCATCGGGGTCGAGCGTGCCGGTAAATCGTGTGCCGGCAGCGATGTCCTTGTCCATCTCAGCGACCCATTTCACATGGTCGAGATGACGGGAAACGATATTCGCTTCAAGGGCGGCCACATCATCCAAAATAACTTTTGAGGCAAGGGCAACCAGTTTGGCATGCTCGGTCTTCCACGCCTCCAGATCGGTTGGAAATTGCTTCCACAACGCCTGCTCCTGCTCCGAATGCGGCAGGGCATTGTAAATCGCGTACCCCTTTTCGAAATCGGCCCAGCGCGTCTTGAGATTGTCGATCTCATGCTGGCGGGCTTTGGCGGTAATACTCGGGATGATCATGGTACGCTCGGCCGATTTGATGCCGTTCATCGCTTCCATCATCAAGGCCAGACCGTGCATCGAGGGCATTTGGACCTCTGCCTGATGGACCAGCGATTTCTCCGTGGCATGAATGCCATACCACCCCACCCCACCGACCACGGCACAGATCAGGGCGACAATGACAAAGGAGCCTGTCAGCTTTGCAAAAATTTTCATATTCCCATACCTCCTGGGGAGCCAACCGCTTATCGAACGATTTTTTAGCTCCAACAGCGTGCAGATTAAAAGGGCATCCCCGTCGTGTTTAAGCAAGGATGATACCAAACAATAACAACCTTTATTTCAACGAGTTACTTAAAAACCGCGGAGATCCACCCCGCAGAAGTCAAATAATTGGCGAAGGCTGTCGACATCTTGCCTCATTATCCGGCGTCTTGCTGCGCTGGCCTTTCTGAACGAACAGACTGTGATGCTCATAGGGTCTCGTTTGCGTCATCTGGACCTCAATATCTTCGATCCTTCCCGGTCGGCCGAAGAAGTACCCCTGCATCTCCCGGCACCCCATCTCCAGCAGAAAGGTCAGTTGTTCCTGCGTCTCAACCCCTTCAGCGATAACCTCCATGCCCAGGCTGCGCGCCAAGGCGATGATGGCCTCAACAATCGCTTTGTCGTTGGCATCGGACGGCAGACTGCGCACAAAGGACTGATCGATCTTTACCCGATCAATGGGGAAATTTTTCAGATAACTCAATGAGGAATAGCCGGTGCCGAAGTCGTCGATAGCCAGCTGGATGCCGCGCACCTTGAGATCGGTCAGAATCATGATGGTCTTGCTGATATTGTCCATGAGGTGTCCCTCGGTCAGCTCCAGTTCAAGCATTTTCGGGGGCAACCCCGTTTCGGCCAGAACCCGGTCAACCATGTCAATGAAGTTCGGCTGTTTGAACTGGCGGCCGGAAATATTGACGGCGACCTTGAGGCGGGAGAGACCGTCCTGATGCCATCGCCTGGCCTGCAGGCACGCAGTGCGAAGCACCCATTCGTCGATGTCCAGAATGAGGGTGGTCTCTTCGGCCAGGGGGATAAAATCCGCTGGCGAGATCAGGCCGGCTTCCGGATCCTGCCAGCGGATCAGGGCTTCCAGGCAGGTGATTTCACCGGTCTCCAGGCTGACCTGGGGCTGATAACACAGGAAAAATTCATTCCCTTTGAGAGCGCGGCGAATGCCGTTTTCCAGGTTCAGGCGCTGAAGAGCCATGGTGTTCATCGCTTCCGAGAAGAAATGGTAGCGATTGCGTCCCTGTTTTTTTGCCGCATACATGGCGGTATCGGCATGTTTCAACAACGTTTCCGCATCCTCACCGTCGCGAGGGAAAAGGGAGATGCCGATACTGCAGGAGATATAGGCCTGATGTTCTTCCAAAGGGACAGGGTCTCCGAAGATATCGAGAATTCTCTGGGCATAAACAGCCGGGCTGTCGTCGTGATCGACCTCCCCCAAGATGATGGCAAATTCATCTGCCGAGAGTCTCGCCACCGTATCCGCTTCCCGGGTGCACTCTTTCAAACGACGGGCGACATGGGTAAGCAAAGCGTCCCCCGCGCCCAGCCCCAAGGACTCATTGATGGTCTTGAAACGATCCAGATCGAGAAAAAGGACGGCGGCCTTCTTGCCATTACGCCGTGCAGTTTTCATGGTCTGCGCAAGACGATCAAGAAGCAACTGGCGATTGGGCAGA
>QKGY01000199.1 GCA_003250235.1 Desulfuromonadaceae bacterium | reverse complement strand
ATCCTAGAAGCTCACCTTGGGTGCCGTCGCCGCGCCGGCATCGGCCTTGAACGGTTCCTTGCGCTCGAGCTTGAGCAGGAACTTGTTGGTCAGGTTGTTGGGAAACGTACGGATCGAGCTGTTGAAGATCTGCACCGCCTCGTTATAACGCTGACGGGCCACGTTGATCCGGTTTTCGGTCCCTTCGAGCTGATGCTGCAGATCGCTGAAATTCTGGCTCGCTTTGAGGTCGGGGTAACGCTCTGCCACGACCAGCAGGCGGGACAGGGCTCCGGAGAGTTCCCCCTGTGCGCTCTGGAATGCCTGCAGGGCTGCGGGATTGGAAAGATCCTGGCCGCGCAGATTGACCTGGCCGACTTTGGCCCGGGCTTCGACGACGGATTGCAGGGTTTCCTTCTCGTGGGCGGCATAGGCCTTGACCGTTTCGACCAGATTGGGGATGAGGTCGGCACGTCGCTGATAGGTGGCCTCCACATCGGCCCAGGAGGCAAAAACCGCCTCTTCATTCTTCTGGATCTGGTTGTAGCCGCATCCGGAGAGGAGCAACAGGGGCAACAAGAAAAGCAGGACGGTCAGAAAGCGTTTGGACATGGTGGGATCTCCTTGATCGTTCCGAAATGTCAGGGCTGGACTCGTTCCCCAAATATAGTCATGGCCCGGTGCAATGTAAAGGGAAGTCCGACAGAAAGAAAAAAGAGCTAAATAATTGTTACGTTCAAAAAATATATTGAAATTGGTAGATGAACGAGATTAATAGTTGAACAAAAGGCTTTTCCGGGAGGTGAACGATGGCGTGGCCACTGACAGATTCGGAAAGAAGAACCGTGGAGAGCTGCTTGCGCAACCTGCGGGCCTTGAGGGGGGGCAGCGTCGAGCCGGGAGATACTTCGTCGCTGTCGCAGGCATCGGGGCGGCTCTGGATTGTCGGAAGCTGGGGGCGCACCGGCTATCAGGTCATCCCCCGCGTCCGTCTCGGCCCGACGACGGTGGCCGTGATTCTCAGCCAGTTCGCTGCCCGTCAGGAGGAAATGCCGGTTCTGCTCTTCACCGATTTTCTGTCCGAGCCCCTGGCCCGCGAATTGCGCCAGCAGGGGATCGAATACGTCGATGCGGCCGGTAACATGTTTCTCAACCAGCCGCCGCTGTATGTGGAGATCGGCGGCCGTAAGCGTCTGGCGGCCAAGGCCAGCCGGGGACGGGTCTTCCAGGTTGCCGGACTCAAGCTGGTTGCTCACTTCCTGAGGGCGCCGGAGGCGCTGAACGAGACCTACCGGCAGATGGCCCAGAGAGCTGATGTCGCCCTGGGAACCGTCGGTCAGACCCTGGAGCATCTCGAAGCGCTGGGCTATATCGGCACGGACGGCGACGGGCAACGGTTTCTGCGTCGGGGGGCGGATCTGCTGCAACGGTGGGAGTTCGGTTACATCGAGCGGCTTCGTCCGCGTTTGTTTCTTCGCACCTGCCGGTTGCAACCGGGGGTGCAGGTGGAAAATCTGCCGGCCCTGCTGCGCGATCAGGGATTGACGGGGAGCATCCTGGTCGGTGGGGAATTGGGGGCTTCGTTGCTGACGGCTGGGGCGAGGCCCGCGCGGGCGGCTCTGCATGTTTCCGGCGATGCCCTGAGAACCCTGGTGCAGTTGCGGCTTATTCCCGATCCCGAAGGACCGGTGGATCTGTTGAGAGTATTCGGTGAGGACAACGCCTGGACCGGGTGGCAGCCCGAGGGCGTTTCCCTGGCCGACCCTTTGCTGATGCATGCCGAATTGGCGCAGGACGGGATCCCATCGACGCCGCTGGCCCAGTCCCTGCTGGATCAGTTTCTTCTCCCCCGGCTCCAGCAGGGCGGGGAAGCCGGTTCGACATCCTAGTGCAGGCTTTGGCCCGGGCGGTCCTGGTAAAGGCAGAATCCTGCCTTGCTCATGCCGAGAGTGAACAGTTCGCCGATTTCCGGCGCCGTACAGGGGCGGGAAAAATAAAAACCCTGGACTTCGTGGCAGTGCCGCTGGGTCAGAAATTCCAGCTGCTCGAGGTTTTCCACCCCTTCGGCCAGAACGTTGAGCTTCAGGCTCTTGCCCATGGCGATGATGGCCTCGACGATGGCTTCGCTGTCGCCGTCGCCGGGGAGCCCGTGCACGAACTCCTGGGCGATCTTGATCCGGTCGATGGGGAAGTTCTTCAGGTAGGCGAGCGAGGAGTATCCGGTGCCGAAATCGTCGATGGCCAGGTGAATCCCTCGCACCTTGATGTCCGTCAGGGCCATGATAGTCTCGACGGTGTTGTCCATGATGAGGCTTTCGGTTAATTCCAGTTCCAGCCATTTGGGGTCGAGGCCGGTCTCCTCCAGGACCCGATCCACCATGTCGATGACGTTGGCCTGTTTGAACTGGCGGGCGGAGAGATTCACCGCCATGCGGATCGGCGTGTGGCCGGCGATCTGCCATTCCCTGGCCTGCTTGCAGGCCGTTCTCAGCGCCCACTCGCCGATCGACAGAATCAGCCCGGTTTCCTCGGCGATGGGGATGAACTTCTCGGGCGGGATGAGCCCTTCCTGGGGATGACGCCAGCGCAGCAGCGATTCGACGCCGATGATGCGGCCGGATTGGATATCGATCTGCGGCTGATAGAACAGGAAGAGTTCACCCCTGTCGAGAGCCCTTCGCAGACTGGTTTCCAGCCCCAGTTTTTCGACCACCCGGGTATTCATCTCATCGGAGAAAAACTGGTAGTTGTTACGGCCCCGTTCTTTGGCCGCGTACATGGCGATATCGGCGTTTCGCAGCAGGGTGTCGATATCCTGCCCGTCGATGGGATAGATAGAGATCCCGATGCTGGCCGTGCTGCACAATTCGCCCCCCGCCAGCTTTACCGGCTGCGCCAGGGTTTCCAGAACCCTCTCGGCGAAGGTGGCCCCATCCTGGTCGCCGCTGTAACTGGAAAGGACAATGACGAATTCATCCCCTCCCAGCCGGGCGACGGTATCTCCCCGCCGCATGCACTCCTTCAGCCGCTGAGCGATTATCTTGAGAAACTCGTCGCCGATTGCGTGGCCGAGGGTGTCGTTGATTCCTTTGAACCGATCCAGATCCAGAAAGAGGACTTCGACTTTGGAGTTGTTGCGCCGCGCATGGGCTAGGGCCTGTCCGAGACGATCCTGGAACAGGGTGCGGTTGGGAAGGCCGGTCAGCGTGTCGTAATAGGCCAGTTTTTTGACCTCCTGCTCCGCCTGCCGGTGTTCGGTCACGTCGATGGCGACAGCCAGGCTACGCTCGATATGTCCATCGGCCGAGCGTTCGGCAATCGCCGAGAGCAGAACTTCGACGATCTCGCCGTTTTTTTTGACCAACTGATAGGGGATGTACTTGACGCTGCCGGTGCGGAAAAACATGGGAAAGATGGTCTGTTTGGCGAGCTGACGGGAGCTCTCGGTCATGAAATCGGTCAGTTTTCTGCCCAAAACTTCCTGGGGGGAATATCCGAGGGTTTCCAGCCAGAAATTGCTGACCGTGAGGAGGCGCCCGTGCGGGTCGATGGAATGGAGCATGACCGGAGCATTTTCGTAGAGGCTGCGGTAGCGTTGCTCGCTTTCCAGAAGAGACGTTGACGATTTTCGCCATTTCTCCCGCCAGAAATTGAGCAACAGGCCGCAGAGTCCGCCGAAGAGCAGGGGGACGAAGAATCCCTTGAGGTGAAAGGGGATGCCGACGATCCCTTTCTGCAGAGCCGAGAAGCTGCACAAGATAAGGCTTCCGAGAAGAAACCAGAGGCCATATTTTAGAAAGGCTCTCAACATGGTTGCCCGTTTCGGCTGTTATGCTTCTTAATGAAGAATAACAGCATGTTCTAAGGCCTTGGATGGGAATCTCGGTCTTTTTTAATTCTCCTCAAGATGGACGGGTTGTCAATTCATCCGGTGATAAATGCGTTATCGGGGATAAGATCGCAACCGGTGGGGGATTGGAAGTTTGCGGATAGTTGTGGTAGGATAACCCGCTAGAGAGCATGGTTTTTGCAGGAGGAAATGCGTGAGTAAGCAGTTACCGTCTCAGGGAACCAAACCTGTTGTCCGTACGCGGGAAAAAACGGCCCCGCCGCCGTTTTACAGGGTTCTGATGCACAATGACGATTATACGACCATGGAGTTCGTGGTGGCGATGCTGGAGGGGATTTTTCACAAAACCCCGCCCGAAGCCAACCGCATCATGCTGAATATTCATGTCAAGGGAATTGGCGAGTGCGGAACCTATCCCTTTGAGATTGCGGAAACCAAGGTCACCCAGGTTCATGCGCGGGCCAGCCAGGAGGGGTTCCCCCTCAAGTGCAGTCTTGAAAAGGCCTGAAGGAACGGAGTCCCATGTTTAACGAGGAAGTTCAGATAACATTCTCTCTCGCGGTGCGCGAGGCTCAGCGCCGCCACCACGAATATCTCACCACCGAGCATGTCCTCTATGCCATTTTGTTCGACGGCGACGGGCAGGATAT
>QKGY01000349.1 GCA_003250235.1 Desulfuromonadaceae bacterium | reverse complement strand
GCCCCCCTGCCGCAGGGGGATATCCACCTCATTAAAATCATCTCAGGGTATTTTCCCCCAACCGAGGGGATTTCCGAGTCTTTCGCTTTTACTTGACGAAGAGACTAAACAAACATTAGCAATAAATAATATTCAATAACATTGATATTTATTAATATTTATCATTGAAACCATTCCATGCCTTAATGCCTTTAATGTAAGGGTATTACTCCTTTTTACCTTCCGCGATACTCCAACTATTTTAGTAGCTTATTATTAAATTTTTTACATATTCAAGCCTTTTCCTAGCACTTCTCCGGGTCAAAAATAGCGGGTGGCACAGCGGCTGCTATTCCAGCGAACCGACGACCGGGTGCGATTCCGGTCACCCGGGAACGTTCCAAAATTAGAAAATCGGCGGGGAAGAATTCTCCCCAACAGGGTTTTACCCAATCAAAGACCAAAGGAGGTGAACAGCTTTTCCGGTTTGACCCCATGCTGAAAACGTCACGGCGACGGTTCAGCCACGACGTGCCGGGCTCTTTGGCCTGGCCCATTAAATGGAGAAAGGAAAGAGGAGAAATGAAAAACACGAAAGGCATGTTTCGCAAACTCGGTATCACACTCGGCCTGCTGGCAGCTGCCGGCATGGCTCAGGCCGCCTCGATCACGGACTGGAACAAGACCGACGTCGAGCTCAACCTGGGCCCGTATGAAATGTACACATCCTATGTGAACTGGGTTCACTCCGACGCGACCCTCACCAACGTCATCGGCGGGGTGCTGTGGAAAGAGCGCGACACCCAGTTCCCCGGCATGAGCATCGTCAACGGCGATGACCAGAACGGCGAGAACTGCGTCATGTCCGCCGGCTACAACCCGGAGGACGGCACCATCAAACAGTGCTCCGACCCCTTCCAGTCGAGCAAGCGCTTTAAATCCCTGATGAAAATCGATGGCCAGCCCACCATTTTGAAATACGACGTGGTCAACGACGGCTCGGTCAAAACCTATCGCATGCTGCAGAAGCTCTCCAACTGGACGGGCGTGGATGTGGCCGATTTCACCATCGAACTCGGCTTCGTGGACGCCAACGGCAACTGGATCCCCTCGACGGCCGGCGACGGGCTGGGCATTTCCACCCAGTACGGCGAAGTCTATGACCAGCCGGTCAACGTCGACATGAGCCTGCAGAAAGACCTGGCCGCCCTGTTCGCCCACGGTCTCTTCGGCGCTCCCGACAAGCATCACCCCGAGCCGGGTTACTTCAACCCCTATGTTCGCGGCACCTTCGACCTGATCGCCGAGGAAGACCGTATCGTCTCCAACGGCATCTCCCCCAGCCACTACGACATGTTCGGCCTGTGGAACAGCGCCCCCATCACCATCTACGGCATGTACTGGGATGCCGATCAGCTGTACTACACCGACAATATCCTGATGGCCAACTGCGAGGGCACCTTCGACGAAGTGGCCGGCGTCTGCAACGGCACCTGGATGACTTACCGCTCCCAGGAAGGCACCTACATCGATCCCCTCGACGGCCTTGAGAAGGCCTACATCTCCGACGGCATCGCCAAGCCCGTTTCCGCCGAGCTGCTGGCGCAGTGGGCCGCCGATCCCTGGGTTGCTCCGGCGCCCATCGACGACTTCGCCAACATCAACCTGAACTGGCACATCACCCTGGGTGACAGCTCAACCTGGCCGACTCCCGATTCCTTTGCCATCCGCTTCATCCCCAACGCCGGCAACACGGCTCCGGTGGTCCCGGCGTCCACCGACCTGGTGGTCACCGCCATGGATGCCCCGACGGTAGTTCAGTAAGCGATTGAGGAAACTCGGAGAAACACGGACACGCACTTAAAAAATGACAAAGGATACTGGAGGAATAATGATGAAAGCATTGCGTAGCGTCCTGATCACCACCTTGATGGTGTTCCTGTTCACGGCCCTGGCCCAGGCCGAACCCATCCTGGTGCAGAAATCAATCGGCATGGGACAGACCACAACCGTCACCGTCACCGTCAAGAACCAGGGAACCTTGACCAAGGCCGGTACCCTGGAGATCGTCGGCACCAACGAGGTCGGCAGCAAAGTCGCCACCTTCACCGCTCCGGTCTACCTCTACCGCGGCGCCTCGAAAAACTACAGCTTCCAGTGGCAGGCCCCCAATTACAAGACCAACCTGTACTGGAGCGCCAAGGTCATCGACGCCCAGCACTACGAGGACGATGAGCACGACGACCACGAGCATGACAGCGACGACGGCGACAGCGACGATCGTCACTAGGAGTTCACACATGCCATCCTGATACGATGCCATGGCCCCTGCCCCCCTCTCCGGGCAGGGGCCTTTCTTCCACGCTCTGCACGCACGGCCGTTTGCCTGTAAACCCTGAAGCCCTCGCGGAGGGATTGCCATGACACGCTCTTTTGCTGCCCATCGCCTTGTCGCCACCGCCCTGCTCGCCGGTATCCTGATCCTCTTCGCCCTGATGGCCGCCTATGCCCCGCTGGGATATATCCATGCGACCTATGAAGACCTGCTGGGTGAATGGACGCAGGTGTTTCTCTTTGCGCTGACCCTGGGGCTCTCTGTGCGCCTGGCAACAACACCGGGCCCCTACCGGATGTTTTTCGCCGTGCTGGCCCTGGCCTGCTTTTATGTGGTGGGCGAGGAAATCTCCTGGGGGCAGCGTCTGCTCGATATTCCGACCCCCGAGTTTTTCCGTCGCCACAATCTGCAGCAGGAGACCAACCTGCACAACCTCTTCACCGGGCCGGTCGGCACCTGGGGCAAGCGTCTGATCGAATCCGGCGTCTCTGTCGGGCTCCTTGTTTACGGACTCGTCCTCCCGCTGGCGCTCAGGGTCCGCCATCCTCTGGCTTTGCGCCTGGACCGCCTGGGACTGGCCCTCCCCCCGCTTTACCTCTGGCCTTACTTTGCCGCGGCAGCTCTGCTCGAGATGCAGCTGTTCCGTTTCAACGAGGCGGAAATCGCCGAGCTGCTCATCCCCCTGGCGCTGACCCTGACCTGCGCCTGGCACCTTCAGCACCGGCGCAGGGGGCTGGAGACGACGGCTCCCCTTGCGCGAAAGGATTCCCGGGCCCTGGCCTGGCAGAGCCTGCTCCTGGCATCGGCCGCTCTGTTCCTGGCAGGCACAACCACCCTGACTCTGGCCCACTCGTCACGCCTGAGCGCGCTGAGCAGCCAACGCATCGAAAACGGCATGGAAAAATTCGCTCTACGCTATGAGCGCTACGAGGCCTGGGACCATGCCGAAACCCTCTACCAACAGCTCGTCGCCCTCAAGCCCGGAGACGCAAGCCTGTGGCGCCGGCTTTCGCGAGTGCAGGCCCTGAACGGAAGGACGGATGAGTCGGCGAGAAGTCTTCAGGCGGCCCTGCAGGTCGATCAGGACAACCTGATGAAGAATCCCGCGAGTCTGCGAACCCACCTGTCGCTGGTCCGCACCTGTCGGCTGACCGGACTGCACGAGAGCGCCGAGGAGCACCTGCAGTTCGCCCTGGAGCGCGCCCGTGAATGGACCCTCCGGGAACCGTCCAATCCCAAGGCTTTCTATTGGCTGAGTCTGGCCCTCGAACTCGATGACGCACCCGTCGAGAGCCTCGCCTGCCTGGAAAAAGCCGCCACCCTTGATCCGCTGTCGCTGACCTACAGCCGCGAGCTGGCACGTCTCAAAGCTCAAGAGCCTCTCGCAGAGGATCATCTCTAGCGTTTCCCTCGTCGTGGAATTTCATCCACATTAGAATACATTAAGGGTTATATGCCCCTCGGAATCCCTCCGGGGGGCTTGCCGCATCCCCCCTTACTTTTCCTTCGTCGGCAACGACCCACTTTTTTTCCTGCACCACGAAAAAATTTTTCGCCCTCGTTCTCCCTGGAGCAGCCCCCAAAGACGATCCCGGTCTCTCCCGGAGAGGTCCGAATCATTAAAACTAATAAACCTCTAATTTTTAGACAGTTATTTTTTCACGACTCGCCGACTGGGATTTATGTGCGAACCGGTTGCAACAAGATTGGTAGGCACCGACATGCCTATCCCCAGAGACATGCTTGGCATTTTTTAATTTAGCCACACCAATATTGTCGGGTATGGCGGGTGCACAAGGGCGTTGGCCATGCGGTGACGACAGACCGCCTTACGGATGATCCGGACATGACCGAAAGCGAATCGGAAAGGAGGTATCGCGAAGGAGACAGATTCGACAAGGAGGAACGCCCGGCAGGTTGCGTACCGGACATGTTATCGACCATGAAATCACATTTGATGAGGAGTAGATCGATGGAAATGAAGAAGAATCTTTTCAGCAAAATCGGACTTTCGCTGGCCATGCTGGCCGTAGGCGGGATGGCCCAGGCCGGCGTCATCACCGGCTGGGACATGAGCAACGTCACAGTGACCCCCGGTCCCTACACCGAGTACGTGACCTACCCCAGCTACCTCTTCACCGACACGGCGAAAACCGAGTATCACGGGGTAATC